>CAXBGT010000187.1:0-10800 GCA_963975265.1 uncultured Saprospirales bacterium | reverse complement strand
TTGAGACTCTCGGAACAGCATTATCAATCAAATATCGATTTTATCCTCAATCATTTTTCGACTTCCTTTACATTAGTCGGCAATAAGATATACGTATGGAGAGACAAAATACTTCTATCACCTCCTAATTTCATACTAGTTTTACTAGCAAAAATAATATCTATACTGAATTTGGCGAAAGCTCTATTGATTTTCAGATTAGATTTCATATCAATCCCGCTACCGTGTCTGGCAATACCTTGATGCCAACAGTAGATCCAGTTTGAAGTAAAAAGCTCAATTTCATCAGCATGCCATCACTATCCCATTCCAAATCAGAACCCTGAACTTTGGGATCAAGGAACACATGAAATTAGGGTAATGTGCAAGGAATACATCCATTATAGATGCTAAATAAATGAAATTAGGGCCTATGTATTCACTGCATCTGATACAGGGTTCTCTATTTCTGTACTTACATGAAAAATAGCATCTCCTCTGTTTACTATAGGTGAAATATTTACGCAAAACACATAGCAATCAAATGGAGCAAAAACTTTTCTTTCAAATTCACCAAAAGGATCAGTGATGATACCCATTACTGTTTTCTTAGTGACCCATTCACCATTATTTATTTGCACGTGGAACATTCCAGAGTGAGAGGCACGAAGCCATTTAGATTTCCGTATTATGATAGATTCTGCTTGATCATCAATTTTCCATTGTTTCATTTTCAGATGCCGAATCACTCTCTTCGCTCCATCTACACCAAACTGAATAGCCTTTTCATCATAAAGCATAGACTTACCACCTTCAAAAAGCAAAGCAGTTTTGCCAAGCTCTTTGAATGTTTCTCTCAATGACTTTTTGATTGTCTTCGACTGAACGATAAAGGGTGCTCCAAAAACCTTTGCCAGTTCCAAAGTCTTAGGATCGTCAAGCATACATCTCGTTTGAGCGACATTTACTCGATTACCACCACCAGAATGAAAGTCCAATACATAGTCCACAAAAGGAGCAATATCCTTTTTGAACTGAAAAGCAAACTGACTGGCCAAAGACCCTTTCGAAGATCCTGGAAAAACCCTATTCAAGTCTCTACCATCTGGAAACTGCCGAGAAAGATTCAAGAATCCAAAAATATTGAATACTGGAATACTTATTATTGTGCCACTTGTAGGTTTGTTGACTTTGGATCGGATTAACCTTCTTACGATTTCGACTCCGTTTATTTCATCACCATGTACCCCTCCAAGAAGCAACAAAACTGGCCCACCTTTCTTAGCTCGTTCTATATATATCGGAACTTTTATGCTGTTTCTAGTGTGCAATTTCGCTACATCAAATCCAAGGACTTTACTAGTCCCCCTCTCAATTTTCTCTCCAAGAATAGTTAAGTTATCTTTATACGTTTCGCTCGACATATCTAATTATTTTTCTAGCAATATCTTTTCCAGTTGCTTTTTCTATACCTTCAAGCCCTGGAGAAGAATTCACCTCAAGAACAAGTGGCCCATTTTTGGACTGCAGCATATCTACACCAGCTACTCCAAGACCCATTGCTTTAGCAGATATTAATGCCGTATTCTCTTCCTCTTCAGAAAGCTGTATAATCGTTGCAGAGCCACCTTGGTGTAAGTTTGATCTAAATTCTCCCTCTTTTCCTTGTCGCTTCATCGCTCCTACTACTACACCGTCAACTACGAATGCTCTGATATCAGCACCACCAGCTTCTTTTATGAATTGTTGAACAATAATCCTGGCTTCCAGTCCATTAAATGCTTGCATAACAGAGCCTGCAGCATTTTGAGATTCCGCTAATATCACTCCTAACCCTTGCGTGCCTTCTAATAATTTAAGAATGACTGGGGCACCTCCTACAGATTCAACAACATGCTCAACGTTCTTTGAAAAGTTGGTAAATACGGTCTTTGGAAGTCCCACTCCTGCACGAGCAAGTAGTTGTAAACTTCTTAGCTTATCTCTAGAGCGAACCAATGCTTGTGATTCAACTGCTGTAAAAATTTTCATCATCTCGAATTGACGAACAACAGCTGTACCATAAAAAGTTACAGAAGCTCCAATCCTTGGAATGATAGCATCCACATTTTCGATATAGGCCCCTTGATAGTATATTTTAGGATTCTTTTTTTCTATCTCTATATTACACTTTAGATGATCCACCACCATCATTTCGTGCCCTAATTTTTCACCAGCTTCTACAAGCCTTCTTGTAGAATAGAGATTCGGTTGTCTAGACAGGATAACTATTTTCATTTCAATTTATTTTTGGTTAACATTTTTAATTTATGAGATATGTCGTATTTGGAAGGATCGACAATATACTTACCCATGAGGAATTTCCTTCCGATCAAAATAGGAAACCTCATCTCTCCTCGCTCACTAAGAGACAGTTCAATAAAATACTTTTTACCGAATAGGCGGATATTGGTTTTGATTATAAACCGTTTCTCCGAGCTTCCAAAAGAGTTTTTGACTCGCTTTTCTTTAAAGTTTTCAGTGGACAACTCCTGATCTCCATATTGTGGATGGGAAGGATCAAGAAGCGTAAAGGTTAGGGTTTCCTTTCCATCAATTTCTTTGACTTCGATTTTATGACAATGTATAGCTGAAGTATATGCTCCTGTATCTACCTTTATGTCAATATTTTTTAATTTTAGTTCTGGAAAGTCTACTTTATCTTTCCTTCCTATTGTGTTTTTAACTTTCAAATTGTTCTCTTATTTTGTTAATGTTGCCAATCAATGATTTGGCTCCTACAATAATGCTGCAACTGAGAATAATTTCTCAATGAAACCAAAAGTAAGTTTCTTTTTAAGTAATCTCTAAATGACCAATGTTTCTATTTTCAAATTGCTATAAATTGGCTTCAAAGTTTGGTTCATTCCTTCCTATATACACCGTCCTATGTGGATATGGTATTTCTACATTAGGTTCTAAGTCAAATCTTTTTTTGATACTTTCGATTAAATCACAACCTAAAACAAATGCGTCAGGGGCATCTTTCCCCCATGCCCATGCTCTTATATTGACTGCACTATCCATCAAATGGATTACTCTTACGATTACCTCTGGAATACCCATCGCTAAATCTTCAGGAGTCCTCGGATCTATATGGAGCGGATGGTTTAACACTTCTTCAGCCATGATCCTTTTGGCGGTATCTATATCACTTTTATAGCTAATACTCACATCTACCCACTTCACGATCATATCATCACCGAAGTCTGCATTGATAATGATTTCATTGCTTATGACAGAATTAGGAATAATAATTCTCCTGTTTTCAAAATTTCTAATTACAGTGTGACGAAGAGTGATATCTTCTACAATTCCTTGGTGATTCTGGATTGACAATCTGTCATTGATCCGAAATGGTTTAAATACAACTATAAATATACCACTGACTACATTACTTAATGCATGCTGAGCTGCAAAACCTAGCGCTAATGCAAATATTCCTGCACCTGCAAGGAGTGACCCCGCTAAAGCTCTAAAATTAGGCATTGTGTATATTGCAATTGCAAATCCCACCATATAAATGCCTGCCAACACTACATGCTTAATGAACTTATAGTTGGTCGTATCGCTTGTCATACCATCAGTAGACTTTTTAACCAAACTTGTCAACAACCTGTTCGCCAAATAGCCCACTATAAATGTAGCTATAATGATTGTAAGAAAAGCCCCAATACTAAATACCAATGGATTCATTATTTTTGTGATTTATTGCTCTTATTTTTTCCATAATTAGAAAGTCCTAGCGACCAATTGTTTTTCTTTCTTGACAAAACAATTCCACGGCTTACCAGGTTAATTCTATTTTCATCTTCTTCATCGTAGACTATATTTTCAATGACTGGTTTCCTATCATTTCGAATCTTATACGAAACAAGTATATGTGAAGAAGGACCATCAGATTCTATCTGATAATCTAATGAATGCATTGGTAGAAGTACCTCCTTACTTGTTACTTCTTCTATCAAGTTATTCTTCTCATCTCGTGTGCTAATACTGTGTATCAATATGGTATCATTAGTAGAGATGCTTCTAACATATAGTGTGCTCTGAAGTTCTGAAACGGTTCCATTATTGTCTTTTAGATAAAGGGGAACGTAGACCGTATCATTATAATATTTTTGCTGAACTAGATCCTTTTTTACGTCCTTTTGATTTTCATCCGTGCATGATACGGCACCTATAATAAATAGTAAGCCAACAATTGTTTTATAATTCATAATTTCATTTTAATCCTCAAACATTGACTCTATTTCACTATTTATCACCCCTAATCCAGGTTGCATTTTAGGATACATTATTCCTTCTTTTATCTGAAATAAGCCACTAAATGGATCATTATTAAAATCCAAATGTGCATCTAGATCAGCGTAGATAATATTGGGTCTACTAAGAGCAAAATGCAAGCCTGCTGCTATTCCCAGAGCGCACTCATCTAAACAACCAATCATCACTTCATTACCTGCAGCTTTTGAAACGCTATTGATATGTGCACCTTGCGTAATTCCACCCACTTTTTGGAGTTTGATATTGATCATATCAATTGTCTTATTTTTAGCTATTTTATAAGCATCTCTTAATCCTTTCAGGCTTTCATCTGCCATGATTGGCACTTTTGATCCAGTGTAAAACTCGTACGTGGACAAGTCTTCATCAATATGTACAGGCTGTTCAATAATCTCAAGATTGCACCTAGAAACAGCATCAATAAACTTTACCGTTTCCTTTGGAGTATAGCCCTGATTAGCATCAAATCTGATCCGTACAAATGATCCTAATTGTTCTCTTAGCTTTTTTATTTTTTCAATATCACTATCGATATCTAAACCACCTTTGATCTTAAGTATCTTAAATCCGTTGGATAATATTCTTTTAGCCTCTACTATCGTTTCAGATACAGGTAATATACCGATCGTGACACTTGTTGCAATCCTATCTCTGTAACCTCCAAGCACTTGATATAAAGGTAGTTTTGCCCTTCGAGCAACCAGATCGTGCAGTGCCATGTCCACCATTGCCTGAACTGACTTATGGTTCGGTAACATTTCACGAATACCTTCATTGAGTTCGCCTCTTTGATATGGGTTTTTGCCTTCAAGAAATGGGAGCACTTTATCCCTTATTTGCGTTTCTATTGCAATAGGATCTTCTGCAGTGACATGCTTGTCTGGTGCTGCACAACCATAGCCAGAAATTCCATTGGTCGTTGTAATTTTTAGTATATAATTAATAGCACTTTCTACTGTCTCATAAGCTATCGTATATGATTCATTGAGTTCTAGATCTAATCTTATATAACTTACTTTTTCTATGTGGCTCATTTGTTCAAGTATTTATTAATGATGAGGTCTACGAGCCCATCAGCTCCGTAAGCCAAAACGTCAAATGTAGGTAATCCTGTCTCTGCCGTCAGTGCCTCACATGAAGGGATAATCTCTTCATGTGCCATATCTTCATGATTGACGGTGATGGCTATTACTTTCTTACCTGAGATAGTTTCTATGGCATTTATCTGAGTTTTTATGTCATGAAGTTTGTATCCTGCAAAACCATCATATTCTAGCCTCCTTGGTGCATGTTGTAAGATGACATAATCAGGCCTTCCAGCGGCTAATATTTCAAATCCTCCAGGATAAGCGGGATTCATAAGACTGCCTTGGCCCTCAATGACTATGACCTCAGGCTTTGCTTCATTATAAGCTGACACTACAGCATGCTCAATCTCTCCAGAAACGAAGTCATTTATACAACTATCCATAATCATGGAATATTTGGCGCCCTGCATCCATGCTGTCTGACCAGTCCCTATCATCTCAGCCTTCTTTCCTGCATTTTGTAGTCCATGTACAAGTAGCCATGACGTAGTTCTTTTTCCTAGTGCTGAGTCCGTACCCAATACTGCGATTTTGAGACAGTTGACTTTCTCTATCTCACCCGTAAAAAAATGTAGTTTATCCCTATCAGGAGTTTTTCTAACATCCCTGATCTGAATATTAAGCATTTTCGCAGTATTGCGAAGAATAGAATTATTACTTAGGAAATCATGAAGACCACTGTCGACATTCATTCCTAATTCCATTGCGTCTTTTATAACTTCTATTGCTTGCTGAGGTAGTCTGCCGCCATCCGGTGCTAATCCCACTACGAAGTATTTCGCTTGTTGATGCGTAACCTTTAGTGCCGATACAGCATTTTCTAGATTTCTGTAAACTTTTATGCCACAAGGACTGCCATCCAATACCGCTCCTGCATCCTTACCCGCATATTTTTCATCGATCACAGCTAACACATTGTATCTTTCTGTAAATCGGACAAGACCATGGGCAGTTTTGCCTTCCGGTGTATTGAATGCTCCATCACAGTAAACAATTGCATCGCCGTCTATTACTCTTTTAGCTTTTCTCATAAAAGATTTCTATAGTAATCAGATAAAAAATGACTCCAACTAATAATTTAATAAGAGTTAAACTATTGCGTTAGAGTCATCTCTTTAGTAAGCATTTTACGTTCTAGTCTTACTCGATTATTTCTTCTTCTAATTCCAATTCATCATCAGAGAACAACCTAATTGACAATACAGCTTTTTCTAAATCTTCAGAGGACATAGCTGTACCATTTTTTATCGATGTTACTAACTTTGTTAATTGCGTGACAGCATCTTTAGCTTCTGAAGGATCATCCATCTCACCAATATAGCTATTGATTGTAGTTACTGCATTCATGATCTCTTCAACAGCTAATTTAGTATCTCCAGCGTCCAGTGCTGCCATAGCTGCCTCTATAAAATCAGTTTCGTCAATATCATCCTCTAAAAGTTCATCTTCATCATCTATTTCCATAGATTCAGAATCTGTGATGTGAGTAGTTTTTGTTTTTTCACCACCGCATGATATCATACAAAATGCAAAGAGCGCCACGAAAGCAATATTAAGGTATTTCATAATTCAAAAATTTATTAGTTAGTTAAAGTTTAATTTTAGTGTCCTTGTTTGGACTGTGATAAAGAGAGTACCTAAACATGAAGTGGTCACATGATTGACACATTATATTATTTTCATATCATAGTCTCGACAATCAGTGACCAAAGGTTAATAATTGACTCTATTTAAAAACTGGAAACTCCGATGAATCTTAGTGATAATGTAAAGTCTAGTGACAATAAAGTGAGCGGGGAAGTGGTGGCACTTAGTAACTCCATCAAAAGCGGGAAGGAAAAGAAGCCTAGAAAGCTTGAGCTGTTCCAGGATATCATCAATCTGGAAATAGGAGACACTTCACTTGTAAGAGCAAAGTCTCTCGAGAGAGAGTTTGATATTCGACAGGTATATATCAAGTACGAAGGTGATAATCCTACTGGCACTCAAAAAGATCGTATAGCATTTGCGCAAGTGTATGATGCTATGAGCCGGGGGTTCCGACAGATTGCGCTTGCTACTTGCGGTAATTATGGTGTAGCTGTAGCACTGGCAGCAGATCTTGCCGGCATCGAATGTATCATTTTCATACCTACTGCATACCATACAGATCGCATTAAGGAAATGGAAAAGCTCAATGCAACAATTAAGCGATTAGACGGTACATACGAAGAAGTTGTCAAGTCTAGTTCTGCCCTTGCTAGGGAAAATAAGTGGTATGATGCCAATCCAGGTGGAGCAAATACGACATTGCAAATAACAGCCTATTCCAAGATAGCAGACGAAATATATGATGACCTCAGAGATGCACCCAAATACTGTGCTGTCCCTGTTTCCAACGGAACATTATTTGCTGGTATTCATCGAGGATTTGTATCTCTATATAAGCGAGGAAAAACCTCCCGTATACCTAAAATGATAGCCGCATCTGCTACAAATAAGAATCCTATCATTCAGTCTTTTCTCAAAGGTGATAAATTGTGTATTGACCTCGATCCATTAAAAATTAAAGAAACAGAAATCAATGAGCCTCTGATCAACTGGCATAGTTTCGATGGACAAGAGGCGCTAGATGCATTATATCACAGCAATGGCCTAGCTTATAATATCAGTGATAGAGCGATGAAAGAAATGAACTTATTCTTAATTAAAAAAGAGGGAGTCAAAATATTACCAGCATCTACCGCTGGACTTATTGGTTTGCTTCAAACACATGAACAGATAACGTTGGAACCAGATCGGTTTGTAGCGGTATTGACAGCTAGAGATTAATAACCATAAGGTGATCACATGGAATTTTGATTTTAATTTTCTTATCAAACAATAGTTTCAATCGCACCATCGATTGGTGACCATGTAAAAAATTTGACTCTCTTAAGTAATATCTATCAGTAGAAACCTGAAAATGATGTGAAGTCTCAATGGCAAAGAACAAAATTTCAAAAATATTATGATCCTTCAAATCGCTCTTATTATTTTAGGATTTCTCCTCCTCATATTTGGAGCTAATTGGTTGGTAAGTGGTGCTTCTGCACTAGCCAAAAGATATAACATCTCAGATCTTGTTATTGGACTGACTGTAGTCGCATTTGGGACCTCTGCCCCGGAGCTTTTTGTAAATGGCATTGCTTCTTCAAATGGTCTGTCGGATATTGTATATGGCAATATACTTGGTAGCAATATGTTCAATCTATTTTTTATCCTTGGCATAGTAGGCTTGATTATGCCGATATCTGTGCAGACAAACACCGTATGGAAGGAGATTCCTATATCCGCTCTAGCACTCTTGGTTTTATTGTTACTATCCAACAATCTATATGTACATGATGGTACACAGCTTTCTAGATCAGATGGATTGATACTTTTAGTATGTTTTGCAGGATTTCTATGGTATGTCTATCATCAAATAATCAATGCAACTGAAATGTCCACCGAGAATGTCAGTGCAGTTCCGATGACTACAGCTAGGATTACAATTTTGATCTTTTTGGGATTAATAGGTATGATTCTAGGTGGTAAACTCGTGGTTGACAATGCGGTATTAGTAGCTACTGAGCTCGACATAAGTGAAAAGATAATTGGTCTCACAATAGTGGCGGCTGGCACTTCATTACCTGAGCTCGTAACTTCTATAGTAGCAGCATTCAAAAAGAATAGTGACATAGCCATAGGAAATGTACTCGGCTCAAATATTTTCAATGTATTGCTAATACTTCCAATTAGTTCAATGATCCATCCTATAACCTATAACACCCTCTTCGATAGAGACATTTTACTGATACTAGGTGGTACTGTATTCCTATTTGCAGCAATGTTTATGAGCGGCCGCAAGAAGCTTGATAGATGGGAGGCTGCAGTTTTATTATTTACATATCTTATCTATACAGGATGGCTAATAAGTATGGAAATGTAAGCACCCAATTACCATTTTTACATAGTATTTGCTAATTTTCAATTAATACCAAATTTTATTGTGACCAGCAATAATATCTTACCTCTCTATTTCGAATTCTCAATTAAAAATAAAATCAAACAATGAAAAGAATATTAATTTTCGTAATGGCAATCTGCGGTCTATCCCTTATTACAAAAGGACAATCGCCTACACCATTTGCCTGCACAGGCAGCGATGGATTTGGATACTATTCTAGCTCAGCTAGTAGTACTCTATCCTGAAGTACACTGACTTACAGTAGCTCAAGGATAAGTAAAATAACAACTTTAACAGGCAACCGAGTTACACTATGTACAGCAAGTACAATCGGCACAGCACTCAATGGGTTAGCATTTAATCCTCATGACAACTTCCTATATGCTGTATCGAGGTTTGATGCTATTCAGTTTTCTGGTAAATTATATCGAGTAGGAGAAAATTGCCAAAAATTAGAAATACCAGTCACTGGTACAATTGTTAAATTCTCTGTTAATAACATGACTACCATAGATGGAGCAGGTGGAAATATAGCCTCTGCCACTTTTGATTTGGATAATAATTATTACGTAAATACATCCTTTTCAATTGGAGGAACAACTGGATTTACAAATAAACTACAGAAAATAGAAATCGTCAACAATAGCGCTGTTGTAAAAAGTACTGTTACACTTACATGTCCGTCATGCACCGGCACTAACAGGCTTAGAGTGACAGATATTATATTCAATGAAGCGACTGGTCAACTGTTAGGTAGCAATAAAGAAACCAATAAGCTATATAGCATCAATACCTCTACAGGTGTACTGTCCGAGGTAGGAGCAACAGGCATTACGACAGCTATATTAGGCCTATATAAAAACAGAGACGGAAACGTCAGAGCAATATCTGAGGCTGGAATAATTTATAGTGTAAATGTAGCAACTGGTGTTTTTACACAGATAGCAGTATCAACTACACTCAATAGCGGAAATGCAGATGCGGCTTCTGGATGCTACGCTCCACCTAAGATCACTGGTCATCTGTATCTGGATGCAAATGGCCTTACAGACAACACAGTGAATGGCACAGGAACAGACAAAGCGGGTACAGCTATCCTGTATGCTAACTTGGTCAAAAATGGCGTCGTAGTAAAATCCGAGGTACTGACCACAAACGGAGCATACCAGTTCTTCTGTCTATTTTCAGGAACCTATGAGGTACAATTATCTACCACTAGGGGCACAATTGGCCAAGCACCCCCAGCACAAAACCTGCCAAATACTTATATTTGGACTGGAGATCATACTGGCATTACAACTGGAAACGATGGCACTCCTGATGGTAAGCAAGCTGTGATTATCAGTACGGGGCAAGATGTAATTGAAGTTAACTTCGGAATTGATGGTGTTCCTAAAACAAGAGGATTTACTTCACCTTCGCAGGAAAATCCGAATG
>CAXBGT010000186.1:0-11080 GCA_963975265.1 uncultured Saprospirales bacterium | reverse complement strand
TTCTCATTTTTAAGACGTCAACTTTTAGATCATCTTTCTTGGGTGAATCATAACGGATCAGTGACATGCGGCGTGCTGACGAAGGAAGCATGATCGTCATGTCACATGTTATAGCTTGCCTTTTTTATTTTAGCCATGACTCTATAGGTATTCGGATAAAGATCAATATAATACCTACTATCAAGGGTATTCCAAATTTCAAAGCAATTTCCTTAAGCTGTTTATTATTATCGACGGACATTTGCTCTAGAAACTTTTTATCACCGTTAGAAATTAATATTCCAGATTCGAATTTCAACTTCTCAAGTTTTCTATTTAGCCATCTATTTACATACTTTGCTAGTATATTACCTATTGCATAGAGAGCAAGGAAAAATATCAATGTTTGCTGTAGTATTAGGATGTCAAGGTCCGCACTGAAATCAAATTCTTTACAGAGGATTTTTTGGTATGTGTAGAAACAATACAAGAAAAATAGTGGGATTACATAAGCAATAAAAGTATTTATATATGATTCTCTTCTAGTAAGAAATTTAATTACTCCTGAAACACTATTTATCTCACTAAGACCTTCATTCCAATTGGATACAACAGCAATAAGTTCGTTAGCTAAAACTTGATTTATGAAATCGACCTTTACTAAACCTTCCGCTTGAACTTCCATTAATTCTGATGGCTCGTCGCTAGTGAACATCATCTGAAACATATCTTTTGGGGCAATAGCATTACCCATTCTCAACTTCATTGTGTGCCTTTGAGGAAATTCATATCCATTCAGATCAAATGTAAGATCCCAAGACAGGTTTACTGATAAAACCTTTTGATTAATAAATTCCCAATTCTCTCGTTCAAATTCTGCCCATGTGCTATATTCTTTGACATTGCCTTCATCTAAGATGAAGTTAAGGGATACTGAATATGTAAGAACATTATGAATTTCAAGTTTTTTAACTACTCTTTCATTTAAAGCATAAATATCTGCAAGCTCTAACCGTTTTCGTTTTCTAAAGAATTTAATCTGAGAATCAGGCTTGGCATTCATCCAGTAATGAAGAGACTTGAAAGTATCCAAGTCAATGTTCTTCTTTGGAGTTTCTGGCTTATTTCCTCCTGTTTTAATAATTTCAACTTCGTTCATTAGGTATTTATTTCTTTTGTTTTTGGTTAGCTATAACTTGTGTATATGTGGAACTCCAAGATATATAACTTCCACATATATCGGTTATGTCGGTCCCTCTTTTTCTTCAGATGCTTCATCATTTTTCATTTTATCTATGATCCTGTCCAGAGGACTACGTACCACATTATTATTTACACTTACTATATGTGTATATATCTGCGTTGTTTCTGGGCTTTCATGACCCAAACAACTCTGTATGAATCTCAGATTAACATTTGCTTGCAGTAGATGTGTAGCAAACGAATGTCGAAGAGTATGTGGAGTAGACCACTCTGCTACTTCAGCCGCTTTCGCCGCTTTACGAAAAATCTTGGCGACACTCGATGCACTATAGCGACTACCGGTCTGTCCCTCAAATAACCAATAAGAAGGCTTGCACTCTACCACATATTCTCTAAGTAAACTAAGCGTCGCCTCAGACAGCACTGTAGTTCTATCCTTTTTTCCTTTCCCTCCTTTTACAAATATCATCATCTCATGACTCCTTATGTCTTCTATTCGTAATTTAGTAACCTCTTCTCTTCTTATTCCTGCACTATAAAGCAAATGCAATATTGCCTTATGTTTGATATTATCCAACACATTGATAATTTTAAAACAATCAGCCTCACTGAGTGTGCCTGGTAATGTTGATGATTTCTTAGGTCTTGTGATATTATATTTCGCCCTCGGTAGACCAAGTACCTGTTCTAAATAAAATTTGATCGCATTGATAATCACATTCTGCAATGACTCCCCTATTTCATGTTCAATTTTCAATTTATAAACATACTTTTCTATCGCTTCTTTGGACAGTGTAGCTATATCATCATTTTCAAAATGCTTGAAAAATCTGAGCGCATGAGATCTGTATGCACTCACTGTATTCTCACTCTTTGCAGAGAGTATCAACTTCATATGCATTGCCTCTACCTTCTTTGCTATGTCTGGTGTCATCTCAAATGTTGGTAACTTTTTTCTACCATCAGTCATTATTATTTCTCCATCTTGACCAAATATCAATTTCAACTTATCAAGATTGGCAGGAATGTTGGGCACACTCCACAACTTTTGTTGTTTGTGATACCATATACCTTGGATCTTCTTTATTTCAACCCGCCATTCCAACGCTTCGTATGGTATTTTGATCTTTATCCGCTTTGACTTTGCCTCTGTTTGTAATAATTGTGCTTTCATTCGACAAAAATAACAATAATTCGACCACTAATTATACACTTAATCAACTTATTATTAGTCAATTATAAAGATATGTGATGAATATCCGTTATTATTCGCATAATAACCGTTAATTTACGCCTATGCTAAAAACAAGTCGATCACGCACATGTAAATTGTGTAAAACAAGTCTATCAGGAAGATCTGATAAAATATTTTGTTCTTTAAAATGCAAATCTGATTATGCATATAAACTCCGGGAAGTAACAAAATTAGCGACGACAGCTATCGATAAGATCTTACATAGGAATAGATCTATCCTATTAGAAATACTGGGAAAGAATAAAGTACAGTCAAAAATAAGAAGAGAGGTGCTGGATGCTAAAAAATTTAATTTCAGCTATCACACACAAACCCACATCAATAATCAAGGAAAAACGGTAACATATGTCTATGACTTCAGTTGGATGATATTCTCAGATCAGGAAATACTTATCAAACGAATAAGAAAGAAAAACTTAACCTAAGAAGAACAAGAAGAAGCCTCTTTTATCCCTTTTTGGTCAGACAACATATCTGTGAAATTTTCTTTCTGGTCAGTAGTCTTTTGGTGGATAGTAACTCCCTATAAACGTACCTAATTCTTTATAAACTTCCCACTAAACACTAAAATACAAACACATATCATCAGATGTACAATCACTTCCCCTTCAAATACTCCCCGACATTCTTCTCTATCCGACCTTTCACATCAGCAGCATCAGCCCTAACAAATGTCTTCCCAGTAATCTTTTCATACAATTCGATATACCTTTCAGAAACCAGCTGCACAAAATCATCTGGCATATCTGGCATAGTCTCCCCTTCTTTCCCTTGAAAGCCATTATCCATCAACCATTCTCTGACAAATTCCTTACTAAGTTGTTTTTGAGGTTCTCCTTTTGCTTGGCGTTCTTCATATCCGTCAGCATAGAAGTATCTTGAACTATCTGGCGTATGAATCTCATCCATGAGAATGATTTCACCATCGATCAATCCAAATTCATATTTAGTATCGACTAAAATTAAGCCTTGTTCTGCTGCCATTTCTGTTCCTCTCCAAAATAACTGGAGTGTATAGTCTTCTAATTGTTCCCATTGTGCGGCTGTCACGATTCTTTGCTTGAGTATTTCTTCTTTTGAGATATCCTCATCGTGACCTTCTTCAGCCTTGGTCGCTGGTGTAATAAGCGGTCTTGGGAATCTATCGTTTTGTTTTAGCCCATCCAGCATGACTTCACCACAGAGTATTCTTTCTCCGCTTTTGTAGGTTCTCCATGCATGACCTGCCATATAACCTCTAACTACCATTTCTAACATGATCGGCTCGCATTGCCTACCTACAGCAACATTTGGATCCGGCGTAGCTTCAAGCCAATTGGGTACAATATCTCTAGTAGCATCTAAAAAATACTTAGCAACCTGATTCAGCACTTGCCCTTTGTAAGGAATAGCTCTAGGAAGTATATGATCAAACGCGGATATCCTATCAGATGCAACCATGACGAGTTTATCACCAACAAAATATACATCTCTTACCTTTCCATTATACACTTTGGTTTGTCCAGGAAAATTAAAATCTGTAGTTGCCATTGCTTTCATAAGGTTGTTCTTTTTAGGTATATTTTCTAAGCATCCGTTGAAGTCATAAAAGTATGGCTTTAGTATAACATTTGACTATTTTTTGAATTCTTTTCAGAATAATTACTCTTTTAATTTTTATCTCCTCATATTTGCCATTTAGCCCAAAATCATTAAAAATTACCGAATTTGTACTGGTTAGATAACATAGATAAATACATAGAACATTTCGCTTCTCCCGCTATACAGCAGAGAGGAAAGACACTAGCTAATATTGGTGCATTGCGGTCTGTAGAGTATGACACAGAAAACAACAATGGCACTGCTGAAGTAAGCTCGGGGGAGGTCTTTACTGTGAAAATCAACAATGGTGTAAGCCAAGATTTTCGGAATATAACTACAGAATGCAACTGTGATTATGAGAATGGTATGTGCAAGCACGAAGTAGCAGCACTTCATGGATTAAAGAAAAAATTCCAATATAATTCTGCTGCAATTATTAACATCATAAACCAAACAAACACCATACATAATAGCTCAAGTGAGTTGGAAATGGATGATGATTTGTTGTCCAAATATACGATAGAGGCTCAATACCCACCTAGGGTTAGAGAGACAGCAGAAATGATCGTAAAGTACAATACGATTTCAGAAAATCTACTTTCGTTTGACATCGGAGAGAAAGCATATCGATGGGAAAGGGAGAAGTATGACTATGAAACGGTCAACTTCTTGATGGCAAAAGATAAGGTTACCACTCGTTGCACATGTAACAAACAAGTGATGGAGCTTTGTAATCATCAAATGAAGGCGATCCACCATATCTTCATTGAATTGGGTTTGCCAGAATTATTGAAGAACTTTCCAAGTGTTGATGATCTTAAAGAAATAGCTGCAACTGAATATGGACTATCTAGTGCTGAAGAAGTAGATAAATTTTTCACGCTTACCTTAACAAATAAGGGGCCGGAATTCATGCCCAAGGACAAAGAACTGGTTTCTTATTCTGACCATTTGTATTTGGTCAAAAAACTGGAACAAATCAATTCTACCACACCATACAATGCGATAAGCGAAAATGATAATATTGATGATAACCTTCAGGGGATTTCGATCTTTTTAGACAATGAATCTGAGACGATTCCTATCAGATTGCATATCATCTCTGGAAAGTCTAATAAGAAAAGTGAAAAGATAGTAAGTAGTGTCACCAATGTCGATGATCCATCACAGATCAATCCAGCATTGCGGAGTATTTTCCTTGATTATGAAAAGATAAAAAGCCTATATAACAATCAGTTTCCAGACACCGTACATCCTAAGATGCTCAATCTTCTAACTAAGCACAAAGAGACCTTACTTTCTGTGCCTTTGTACTATATGAAGGAGAAATTTAGCTTCAGAAGAGCCGATATGCGCAATGTAGAGTTTTCAGAGACTACTGCCAAGGTAGTAATTAAAGCAAGATCTAACAAAGCTCAATATGTGATGGAAGGTTTCATCTTGTTTGGTCAAGAAGAAGTACCTATTAAGTCTTTGATCGGTGATATCAACTCTCTGCTACTCTTCCATAACAATCAGTTCTATGTAATCGATAGTTTGAGAGCAAGTAGATTAATTCAACTATTAATAGAGCGTCCTATACTAAAGTACTCGATCAAGTCCAAAGAATCTTTTAATCAGCAAGTAAGTCAATTATCTCATGTTGCTAATCTAGAATTTACTGGAGAAGAAATTGTCATAGCAGAGAAAAAACTAGAGGTCACAGAAAAAAGTATAGATTTATCAGAAAACTCTGAAAGCCTTATTCTTCAACCATTTATCAAGTACGAAGACGATAAAAACTATAGACCAATCATAGATGCCGAGCACATTTCTGATACCAAAGAAGGCTTAGTCACTATTAAAAGAGATACGGAACAAGAAGAGAATTTCATTAAATCTCTTGCTGCATTTGACACTGATTTTGAGAAGCAATCACATTTAGGATTCTTCTATAAAAATCTAGATTCGGTGATCAACACACCTTGGATCTTTGATCTATATAGATTCTGTAAGGAGAATGATATCGCAATCACAGGATACGAAAATTTAGAAAAAATAAATTACAATCCCAACGAAGCAAAGATCAATATCAGTCTAAGTTCAGGCATCGATTGGTTTGAAGGGGATATAGATATGACTTTTGGAGGATTATCTGTGGAGCTAAAGTCTTTGAGAGATGCCATACTTAATAATGATACTACTGTAAAACTTACCGACGGAACACAAGGTCTTCTTCCTGAAGAGTGGATTGAAAGACTATCTGCTATGTTTAGAAATAGTGATGTAGTTGATGGTAAATTATTGATCAGTAAGATGAAGTTCAATCTTATAGATTCGTTATTCGATGAGATCAATGATGAACAGCTCAAGATGGAGATCGACTATAGAAAGCGACTCTTGATGGACTTCGATAATATTGAAGAAGTTCCTCTCCCCGCAACTGTAAATGCTGAATTGAGACCGTATCAAAAAACTGGTTTCTATTGGTTGAAATTCTTAGATGATTTCGGTTTCGGAGGTTGTTTGGCAGATGATATGGGACTTGGTAAGACTTTGCAAGTAATTACATTCTTAGCTTATAAAAAATCCCAAGGATCAGGTACAAACTTAATAGTACTACCTAAATCTTTGTTATTTAACTGGGAAGATGAGATTCGTAAGTTCTGTCCAGATCTTACTTATATGATCTATCATGGCAATAAGAGAAAACTTGAATTGAAAAATTTCAAGAACTATGACATGATTCTATCTACCTATGGTACAGTAACCAATGATATAGAAGACATCATGGTCCACCATTTTTCTTATTGCGTATTGGATGAAAGCCAAGCCATAAAAAACCCAACAAGTAAACGATACAAAGCTATGCGACTTGTCAAATCTGACAATAAGATAGTGATGACAGGTACTCCAATCGAAAATCAAACCTTCGATTTGTATGCTCAATTCAACTTTATAAACCCAGGTTTTTTTGGATCTGCGAATCAGTTCAAAATGCATTTCGCAGAGCCGATTGACATGTATGGTAATCAGGCAGTAAGTATAGAATTAAGAAAGTTAGTAAAACCTTTTCTGCTAAGAAGAACCAAGGAGCAAGTTGCTAAGGATCTTCCGCCGAAAACTGAGAGTATCATCCATGTTGAGATGACCAAGAAGCAGAGAGTGATCTATGATGCTTTTGTACAGAGATATAAAGATTACGTAAGTCAAAAAATCAATGAGAACGGTATTCAGAGATCAAAGATGTTTGTCATCGAAGCATTGCTTAAGTTAAGACAAATATGTAACTCCCCTGCCCTACTGAATGAAGACAAAGACTACCCGAACGAATCCGTAAAGATAGATGTGATTATGGAGCGATTGGCAGAACTAGTACCCGGTCACAAGGTATTGGTAATTTCTCAATTCACTTCTATGCTTTCTCTTATTCGTGAGAAAGTAGAAAAGGCTCAGATCCCATATTCTTATCTCGATGGATCGACTCGAAATAGAAAAGCAGTCGTAGATCAATTTAATGATAATGATGAATACAGAGTATTCTTACTATCGCTCAAAGCAGGTGGTGTAGGACTGAATCTTGCATCAGCAGATTATGTGTTTTTGGTAGATCCTTGGTGGAATCCTGCAGCGGAATCACAAGCAATCGATAGAGCACACCGTATCGGACAAGAGAACCATGTTTTCGCTTATAGAATGATCTGTAAGGACTCAATAGAAGAGAAAATACAACTCCTACAACAGAAGAAACGTAAGATGGCAAAGGATATCATACAGGTGGAGGAGAGTTTTATCAAGTCACTTACACAGGATGATATTATGGCGTTGTTTAGTTAGGATTTGACTTTCATCTGTTAGCGGATTGAGTGATTTCCCTCATGGAGGAGTAAAGTGCTTTAGATTGTAATTTATGCTTGTTTCAGATTTTATTGTTCTTATTAAGTTTGTCACTGTTCAAGTACAATTAAGCGATTGATAAAATCGGTTCCCTCTCTGAGGTAAAACCAGAATTTGGTGCTTTTCTAGAATACGGTGATCTCTCTGATATCATTCCTGCATCAGTTTTTATAAAGAACAACTTATCTATTCAATCCAATTAGGATTGCCTGTCTCATAAGGATTTTCTATCTAATAAATAAGAATCATTAATTAGACTTGTAGAATAAAACGAGTAAATATATTGTATTTGATCTCAGCGAGGTCACCGAAAGTATTCAGCATGAATCAAGTTTGATTAATTAACCATTTTACTCTGAATGTTGCGTTTTTGTTTAAGCCCTTTAGCTCCAGAAATAAAAAAGGTGCGAATACTCGAAACTGTGTACACTATTCCCTTTACATTTTATGCACTGTACTCAGAGATCAGACAACTCTTGCTTTCAATTATTTGTCAGGTAAAAATTGCTTTGAGACTGCCCTCAACCACATACATTTGTTGCTTGTCCAGACCGTGAATAATAACCTTGATTAGGTAGCGATGTTCCTCATCAGAAAGATGCTCGATCGTGATCTTTTGGTTCGGTAATACATAAGGCATGGATAATAATGACACATGGATGGACTGCTTAATTTCAGCAATATCACAAGGTTTTGAGATCGCGAGTTCAATGCTGTGGCTTAATACACCCGACTTTGGACTGCTGCGTACAACAATGGCATTGCTAAAAATGTCATATGGAATATCTAACATGGAACCGTCCAATTCCAGCTCTAAACTTAATGCGTTGAAAGAATGTATGGATCCACTCTGACCGCTAACGCTGATGCGCTGACCAATTGAATAAATATTTCCTGCATTGTAAATTACTCCGAGGACGTATTTTTTCATTGGCTTGAATAAAATCAATACCAAAATTGTGGTGAGAGCTACTCCGACAATTGGTCTACTAACTAAAATACTCACTAATATCGCTAATGCTAAAACAGGAAGATAGAGCCTCTCTACTATTTCTAACCTCCAACGCCATTGCCCTGCTTTTCTTCCATAACCTAATGCGGGAAGTAAAATTCGTTTGATTAGTCTGTAAGCTAAACCTATGACCAATCCAATAAAGACTGTCCAAATTACACTACCATAACCTGGTAATTCATTATTAAGCAACTGTTGCATTTCGTCTATCTGGTTTTCCATTGCGACATGATTTTCATTTTCGTAATAAAAAAGATACTAAATTTTGACTACACCACCGCAAGCGGAAGGAGCATTAGCCAAAATTTTTCCAACATAAAGGTCGGAAATCGGATCTTTTTTGTGATAAAGCGTTTTTATGCAAAACATCTTTTTTTATGACCCCGACGCAAGCATCGGAGAATTTAAGTATTAAATTAGACCCCACGATTCTGCCTTTTTGATGAAAGCAGTTTGGACCAGTGGACTCAATCGAAAGGTGCTACCCATCACATCTTCGAGCACTCCATCCGCAAAGAGTTGAGAGATCATTCTATCCGCCTTGTCCTTGTCTCGATAATTAAATAGCTTTTGCACTCGTTGAGCATCCAGATGCTTGTGGATGATAAATTGTCCTATAAGAACGAGCCATTCTTTATCCACTATTTCCGGAAATGGAAGAACAATAGGAAATGAAATGCTAATCTTTTCATCTTGATAAGAATCAATATTGTTCAGCCACTGATACAATGCTACTCCGATCAAACCGGCAGAGGTTTCATGATTACGATCAACCATTTTACGTAGCTCTTTTTTACTGAACCCATCTTCACTCTTACCTTTCAATCTCAAGGTCAGACCACCAGCCATATGCCGTTCTAGTAAAATCTCTTTGAGGGACGAACGGTCCATTGGGAGCATTGATATTCTGGGGAGTGTTAAGTCAGCCAGTAGCCCTTGGTCTTCCATGAGTTTGAATGCATAAGGATTACAAGTGAGGATGATCCTTCCCTTAAGTTTTGCATTATTAACCAAATCTACTAAATGCTTTATGGCCATATTCTTCTTGTCCGCTCTACTCCACCACAGTTCAATATCCTCAAATAGAAAAATAGTACCTGCCTCTATACTCTTAAAGTTTGACCTGCCAGATTTATTATTACCGATTAATTTTTCCAACGTTCTTTTAAGATCGATGACCGAGGTGCTACCAGAAACTGGAGGATTAATCTTGACTACTCTTGCTTTGCTTATAGATTTGGCAAGGGACTCAGCAAAGAAACTCTTACCAGAAAGAGGTGCTCCTAAAACGATAAGGCTTGATCCTTTGCCTTGCTTTGGACTCAAAATATTTAGCGCTCTCTCCAACTCTTTCTCCCGATGCCTTAGACTGTCAACATTAGCAGCTTGTCGGCCAACAAATAGCTGTCTGTAATAAAACGGAACCTGCTCAAAGACGTTTTCAGATACGCTCAAAGCATCAGTATACGCTCTAAGCGTTTCATGCATATTCATTCTGCTCTGACTGATAGATTGTGCGGATTGCTCTATAGTCTGCGAGTGGGAAGACCTTGATGACAAACTGTTCAGTTGGGCCATGAAGGATGATGCTCTTTCTAATGCCAACTCAACCCAGTTTTTTAAGCTATAGACTGAGCTATTTCCAGTAACTTTGGGGATAACACGCACAGCGTAATCCAAAAGTGAAGACGCATTCATTGCACTATTAGCAGATTGGATCAAATCTAACATCTGTTGTTTCATCTCTGCGTTCTGAGAGTCGAACCGCTGAGTCAAATCTAACCAATTCTTTTTAACCTTGATCGCTAATTGCTTGATCTCATCAGGTTTCGGGGTTTCCTTTTGAAGGCTGACTTTCTGAGCTATATTGTTTATATCATATTGCAATTTACTGAGTATTTCCATGTTTTCTACATAGGCATGAGTTTGCAGTTTTCGAACAGGGCGATGGAGTACTTCAGTAAGCAAATGGATAAAACTAGATCGTGAATCAATTGTGAGTACCTCCACTTCGTCTCCTGGATGAAAAGAAATCTCCTTCAGGCTTTCTGATTTCATGAGTTCAAGCTGCTCTGGAAGTTCTTGTCCTGCAGTTTCGGCCCAGGAAAGCAGGCCTTGAATTCGAATATCGTCATACATCAGTGACTGATCTACTTGGGGCGCTTTGCGGTAAT
>CAXBGT010000185.1:0-11192 GCA_963975265.1 uncultured Saprospirales bacterium | reverse complement strand
CATCTCTATTGCCATCTCTATTGCCATCTCTATTGCCATCTCTATTGCCATCTCTATTGCCATCTCTGTTGCCATCTCTGTTGTCTTGTCTTTTGCTATATCTGTTGGCATCTCTTTCGCCACACAAAAACCCAACCTTATTTGGATTATCTTCCGTCTATGTGAATAGATCAATTTAATTACTAAATTAATACAACAATGAAGACATTTATTCAAAGTTCCCAGCTATTACTATTATTCGCATTACTTATCTCATTTTCTTCATGTTTAGAAGATAAATGTGAAGCTACTCGAACATTTGTCGAGTATGAAGCTGTTTTTGTGCAACCAGAAGAATTTAGAATTGACAATATCGAATATTTTGAATCTCGGTTATTAGAGCATCCCGGAAAGATTTACTATTACAAATCCACACTTATTATAAATGAGAAGTATGAAGGGATTCATATGTATGATAATTCTGATGCTACTTCCCCTATTTACTTAGGTTTTATATCTATTCCTGGCAATTTAGATGTATCCATTAAAGATGACATTCTTTATGCGGATAACTATGTAGATCTTCTTTCTATTGATGTATCAGACTTCAAAAATCCAAAACTACTTGATCGACAAGAAGAAGTGTTTAAAATTTATGATATCTGGGATGACCAAGGATATTTTATCTATACAAAAGAAACAGAAAGAAGTATTGAGATAAGTTGTGATGATCCCAATTTTAACAATCAATGGTTTTGGAGTGGAAACCAAATTTTTGCAGAAGCAACCGCAGCTTTTGATGTAGGTGTTCCTGCTATTAATAATAACAACTCCAATACGGGACAAGGTGGTTCATTTGCTAGATTCTCAGTACAAGGTGAATATTTATATGTCTTGAATGAAGCAGAATTGATGAGTTACAGTATTAGCAACCTAACAGAGCCTGAGCTACTTAATATTGTACAAGTTGATTGGGGGTCTATAGAAACACTCTTTCCTTATGAAAACTATTTATTTATTGGTGGAAATGCAGGGATGTTTATTTATGATAGAACTAATCCGGCTTTGCCTACTTATGTGTCAAAATTCACCCATGCAAGAGCTTGTGATCCAGTATTTGTACAGGGAAATACAGCATATGTAACCTTAAGGAATGGGAGTATTTGTGAGTCTTTTGTTAATCAATTAGATGTTATAGATATAACTAATGTCCAAAACCCTCAATTGAAAAAATCATATGACATGACTAATCCTCATGGTCTTGCTGTTGTGAACGATGACTTATACATATGTGATGGTGCGGCAGGTCTAAGAGTTTATGACAAATCGGATTTGAATGAAATAGACAAAAATCAAGTAGAGCATATAGACGATATAAATGCATACGACATCATCCCATTGAGCAAAGATCATATTATAGTTGTAGGAGATGGTGGGTTGTATCAATATGATAGTAGCAATCCTAATTCATTGAAAGAATTAAGCTTTATATCAATCTCAAAATAATAGCTATATGAATCGTATAATATCACTTTTATTTTGCTTGTTTTTTGGTATATCTTTATTAGCACAAGAGGTCAAGGAATCCAAAAAGTCTGTCCAAGTCGATGATGATAAACGGGCTGTATTATACCTTAAAGGTGGCTCCCAGCTAGAAGTTACCGTTATTGAATGGGATGAAGATTTAGGAATAAAAGTAATTACTACTTGGGGACAGGAAATGTTTTTTTCTGCCGAAAGGATACAAAAGGTAAAGGCGTTAACTAAAAAAATGTATAATGCTCCTTACATTTTTAAAGAAAAAGGAATATTCTACTCGATGGCAGGCGGTCTTCTGACTGGCAACAGTGGCCTCAGAAATAATGATAGAAATGGATACACTCTATCATTTAGCTCTGGATATCGTATGAGTAGATTGTTGAGCATTGGTATAGGAACATCTGTTGATCAATATGCCCATGGTTCTGGAGAAAGAATGCATCCAATATTCTTAGATTTTAGAAGTTATCTTCTACCAAAGAATTCTACCTTTGTACTAAATGTACAAACTGGTTATAGTTTAGCTTTTAAAAATGAAAACAAAGGAATATCTGAGGCCAAAGGAGGATTTATGTTCTACCCTAGTTTAGGTATGAGTTTTGGAGGGTCTGTAACTAAGTATTCGATTGACCTTGGTTACAAATTCCAGAAAGCAACATGGACATACGCAAGTCAATGGGATTCAAGGAACTCAACAGAATTCAGAATGGATTATCAAAGATTTGTGCTGCGTTTTGGAATCGTACTGTAATCGCGTGTGCGAGATCCTGAGATTACTCAAGTTTCAGTATGAAGACTCTTCTTTGCCAACTCACAAGTAATATGCCTAAATCCAATACCACTTTTCTCTTCTGAATAACTAAACACGCAAAACTAATTTAGATACAGATACTAAGAGGTTCGATTTTATAGAATTGCCAAAATAAGTAAATGTTATATTAGATTCATAAACTATAACATTTACTTATATGTCCATAATTATTCTTGATCTATGAAATGATGTTGGTCTTAACTAATATCCTTAATTTAGAGGTTCAATAGAATAAAATTATACATTATGGATAATCACAATATGGATGGTGACATCACGAATTGCCCTTTTATGGGTGGCTCACTCAAGCAAACAGCGGGCGGTGGGCAAAGCAATAAAGATTGGTGGCCAAATAAATTAAAGGTCAATATACTGAGACAACATTCTGAAAGATCAAATCCGATGGATGATGGTTTTAATTATGCAGAGGAATTTAAATCTCTTGATTTAGCTGCTATAAAAAGAGACCTTGCAGATCTTATGACCGATTCTCAAGATTGGTGGCCTGCAGATTACGGACATTATGGACCGTTTTTTATCAGAATGGCATGGCACAGTGCTGGTACTTACAGGACAAGTGATGGTCGTGGAGGCGGAGGTGAAGGAGCTCAGCGTTTCGCACCATTAAATAGCTGGCCGGATAATGGAAATTTGGACAAGGCAAGAATGCTAATGTGGCCCATCAAGCAAAAATATGGAAATAAGATTTCTTGGGCAGATTTAATGATCCTTACGGGAAATGTTGCTTTAGAAACTATGGGATTCAAAACATTTGGATTTGCAGGTGGAAGAGCTGACATTTGGGAACCACAAGAAGACATCTATTGGGGATCAGAAGGTATCTGGTTAGAAGATAAAAGATACGAAGGCGACAGAGAATTAGAAGCACCACTTGCCGCAGTGCAAATGGGATTGATCTATGTAAATCCTGAAGGACCTAATGGTATACCAGATCCAATCGGATCCGCTAGGGATATTAGAGAGACATTTGGTCGTATGGCCATGAATGATGAAGAAACTGTAGCATTAGTAGCTGGTGGACATACTTTTGGTAAGGCTCACGGAGCGGCAAGTGATGCAGACTACTTAGGTCCAGAACCAGAAGGATCACCTATCGAATCTCAAGGATTAGGATGGACTAGTAAATTCGAATCTGGAGTTGGAGTTCATGCGATCACAAGTGGAATAGAAGGTGCATGGACTAATGATCCTGCAAAATGGGATGCTAATTATTTCGAAAATCTATTAGGTTTTGAATGGGAATTAACCAAATCTCCTGCAGGTGCTCATCAGTGGATACCTCAGGGTGGTCAAGCTGAAAATGCAGTGCCTGATGCGCACGATCCAAATGTTCGTCACGCTCCGATCATGACTACGGCTGATATGGCATTGAAAGTAGATCCTGCATATGCTAAGATATCAAAGAGATTCCACGAGAATCATCAAGAGTTTACGGATGCATTCGCGAGAGCTTGGTATAAGTTAACGCATAGAGATATGGGGCCGGTATCAAGATATTTGGGAGCGGAAGTACCTACAGAAGAACTAATTTGGCAAGATCCGATTCCAGAAGTAAATCACGAGCTAGTAAACGATTCTGATATCGCATCTTTGAAGACTGCTATTTTAGCTTCCGGACTTTCTGTGTCAGAAATAGTATCTACTGCTTGGGCTTCAGCCTCTACTTATAGAGGTTCGGACATGAGAGGTGGAGCTAATGGTGGAAGATTGAGACTTAGTCCTCAGAAAGATTGGAAGGTGAACAATCCTACTCAATTGGCTAAAGTGCTTTCTATTTATGAAGGAATCAAAGCGGATTTTGATAATGATAATAAAAAAGTATCCATTGCGGATCTTATCGTATTAGGTGGATGTGCAGCTATAGAAAAAGCAGCTAAAGATGGCGGACATAATGTTAATGTCCCTTTCACTCCAGGTAGAATGGATGCTTCACAAGAGCAAACAGACACGCATTCCTTCTCTTTTCTTGAGCCAAGTGCTGATGGATTTAGAAATTATGTAAAGACTAAATATTTAGTTTCTCAAGAAGAGATGTTAATTGACAAAGCCTCACTTTTGACTCTTACAGCACCAGAAATGACTGTATTAGTTGGTGGTATGAGAGCTTTGGGTGCAAACTTTGATGGATCTAAGAATGGAGTCCTAACTCAGAGAGTTGGTCAACTGACTAATGATTTCTTCGTAAATCTCCTTAACATTCGAACTAAGTGGGTTGCAGTAGATGAAGATGAAGAATTATTCGAAGGAAGAGATAGAACTTCTAATGGCTGGAAGTGGACAGCCTCTAGAGTAGATTTGGTTTTTGGGTCAAATTCTGAACTAAGAGCAATCGCCGAAATATATGGATCTAGTGACTCTGAAGCTAAGTTCGTGAAAGACTTCGTTTCAGCGTGGAGTAAAGTGATGAATTTGGATCGCTTTGATTTAAAATAAGATAAATTTCTCTTTTGAGGAATTGTAGATAATGGAAAGCCAGGCAGTAATGTCTGGCTTTTTTAATTTAGGGTGGATTTATCAGATTGGTTAATTTTACGTCCACAATAACTTTACACTAAAGTTTTTCACAGATATAGAACAATCTTCAAATTATCCTTTGCTTTGGTAATGAGTGGCTTTGACAACATTCCTAATTTGCGAATTAATCTTTTATTATCAACTGCTCTAATTTGATCAATCATTATTGAACAAATTGATTTCTTGCCACAATCCCCTTTGATTATATCTACTCTAAGAATATTGACTACAGGTTTTAATAAATTTTAATATCATATACTACTTGAACTCAAGTATAATAGTATTCTACTAATATTTACTAGCTAATCTGATGAAATTTCCACTTACTTTTAGCTATTTTATGTCGATTTTATTGCAATTAACCATATTGAAGAAACTAAACTATGGGCGATATAAGCCGTTTAACTAAAATGAGATTATTATCAGTATTGTTTTTATTTTTTTCTGCCCTATTTGTATGCGGTCAAAAGATAGATAACACCACATCATATAGAGATATAGCCAGTGATAAGTATTTCAGATTTAACTACGATAATGATCTATTTGCGGGACAAGATAAAAACTATACGCAAGGCTACAGTTTTGAATTTGTTGCTCCTTTTATCTTAAAGAATCCGATTAATAAGCTCTTTCTTAGTTTAGGAAATGATGTCCGTAAAGCAGGAATCGTATTTGAGCATATAGGTTTTACTCCAGGTCGATATGAAAAAGTGGAAATTCAAGAAGAAGATAGACCCTTTGCCTCCGTAGCTATGCTTAAGAGTTTTAGTACATCTACGGGTATTGGATCCAGACAAAGACTATCCTCACATTTTAGTTTTGGTGTGATGGGCCCGGCCGCTATAGGAAAAGAAATACAAACTGTTATTCATAGTGTCACAGGTGGCAGAGTACCGTTAGGATGGAAAAATCAGATAGAGAATCAGATTGTGCTAAACTATGGGATTGATTATGAGGAGGAGCTGCTACGACTACATGATAACTTTGGATTTTATGCCAACACCTCAGTTAAGGTTGGGAATTTGTACTCAAATGCCAGTTTGGGATTCAATTCTACGTTCGGTATAATAAATGATCCATATGCAAGCAACAACACTCAAAAAGTTCGATTGTATGGGTATATTCAACCTCTCATCTCTTTGGTGGGTTATGATGGCACTTTGCAAGATCGAATTATCAGAGATCGAAGTGTGTATACAATTCCTACGGAAGAAATTACTAGAGTTGTTGGACAAGTTTTTTACGGCATTGTATTGCAGACCAAACTCCTTTACATAGAATATTATAGAGCATATATTACTAAAGAAATTGATACATTAGGTTCAGCTGCATGGGGAGGGATTAAAATAGGGTTTCATTTGTAAACGTGGAAAATTGATCTGCATTCTATTTTCCTGGACTAATCAGACTCATCCTAGGATTTGACCTCAGTAAGCGTCGCGATCACTCACATATTACTATGTGTTACAATAAGGTACATACTGATGATAAGCTAATTTATCACTTTGGACAAACTCGCAATGGTATAGGATTAGTTTGTATTTTTTGATTCAAAAAAAATGAACTAGTCTTTTGGCGTAACAATATTTCTAGATTAGATTTGTTTTACTTAGATCTACGATATCATATTCGACACAAAAGGCACGAATGAAATAACATTATTGACAATATCGTTTCTCTATAAATCAAATACAACTAAATAATGTCCAAGCTCAAAATCATTTTTCTCTTCAGCTTTGCTGTAATGTCATTTACAAAAATAAGTGCCCAGGAGATCACTATGTTTCAAGGCTTTTTTGGTCAACAGTACTACGAAGATGATATAGAAATATCAAAGAAAAAAGTTAATACATTGATGCAGCAGCACGAAGTCACTAAAGTCTATTGGGATAAATCTAGAAATCATAATAGATATGCTTTGATTGCATTGGGAGCACAACTTACAACTGGGTTTTTAGCGATTAGGTCAATAAACAATAATAATTTTGGCTCTTCAAGATCTGGAGCTAAATTACTATTAGCAGCTAGTCTTACCTCTGGGGTTGTGGCATTTGGCTTTTCATTGTCATCTGCATCATTAAAGAAAAAATCAATTCTAGGTTATAATAAACTTCAATCAGAGGAAGGACTTTTATTTCATATAGGGCAAACAAATAATGGAATTGGAATCGTTTGCAGTTTCTGAAGAATTTTATGATAATAAAGATGTCGTTATTTGTAAGCATCATTTTTAAAAAAGATCATATCTATTTCCAAAATAAGGATACCTTTGCGGCTTAATTTGAAAAAGGTACAAATGAGGCGTATAAATCAGTATAAAAAACTGTTTCAAGTAGAGAAACCGATAGATTTAAAAGAACTTAAATCTACATACAGAAGCTTAGTAAAAGAATGGCATCCAGATAAATTCCAAGATTTGGACAAAAAAGCTTTGGCAGAACAAGAATCTGTGAAAATAATAGATGGATATCACTTCTTAGTGAGTATTGCACCACAAACGAGGGAAAATAATCTCGAAGAATATACTGCTACAATAATGGAATCAAGAGTGATTGACTATCAGCATAAGAGTATGCTGCTAGAAGTGTCTTTTGCAGATGGTAATACATATGAGTATTTTGGAGTAAATCGCAAACTTTTTCTCAAATTTCTAAATGCCAAGTCTATAAATAATTTTGGCAAGAGACATATTTTCAAGTCTTTTTTATATCGAAAATCTAAGCGAACGGCGGTAACGGCTTAGTATCATACGATTAATTCAACATGGATAACAAAAATGACCCTATTATTTGATCTGATCAATAATAGGGTCGTTGTAGTTTATATTCTAATTATGTTGATTTAATGCCTCAGACTCTAAATCCATTATCGTGATCTGATCGCTTCAAGCCATGTGATCACTATTGCCCATATCGAATCGGTACATCCAAGTGGTGTGTAATCTAATGTATGAATACAGGTTGGACCTAGAAATAAAGACAACAGTATTTTTTATTACATATATTGGAACAACCTTGATATCGGGAGGTTTTTCAATTCTTCTAATTCTGCAAGATATAGCGCTATAGAACATTACAACAATCTTACTACTGTAAAGGATACGTATACGCATATACAACCTACAGAAAACGGGATTGGAATAGTTTTTAGTTTTTGATGCAGTATAGGCTGTGACTTTTTATATCCATGAAAGTGACCAGATCACTTTAAGTGATGTGATACCTATGCACTTGCAGGCGTTCATTTCCCGAAAAAGTTACTAAAAACGTCACTCATTCGACTAACGAATAATAATCAAAGACCAATCGATAAGTAAAATGAAATTATTACTTTGTGTTCTGCATTGATATTACTGAACGCAACTACTACCAACTATGCTAACTACACTATTCTATATTTCCATGATTTCGGGCGGCCTTTTGGTCATTATGTTGTTACTATCATTGGTATCTGGACTTGATCTAGATTTTGATTTTGGAGACGGTGATGATGGAGGAGGTATTCTTAAGCCTACCCTAGTCTTCTTTTCTATAGGTGCGTATATTGTAAGAGGCTTCTTACTTGCAGAGAGTAATCCCTTAATTGCTTTAGCTGCAGGTCTGATTTCTGGCGGTATAGCAGTATTTATTCTTTCTATTGTATTAAAATGGATTTTAAGCCAGCAAGAAAATGTTAATTGGTCACCAAGTGATGCATTATACCAAAAAGGAAGAACGTATCTCAAAATACCTGCTGATGGAACTGGTATAGTGCAAATTGATATTAATGGTGTTACACGTGAGCTTAAGGCAATAACTAATGACAAATCTGATATTCCTACGGGAGCAGATATCCAAGTTGAAAAAATCGATGGTGAGAAAGTTATCGTAACAGCAATATTTAACTAATTAAACTATTTTTAATCGCGTTTTAAAACTAAACTATGAGTGAACTATTAATTCCAGTAATATCTGGATTTGCACTATTTCTAATAATCCTTGTTCTAGTAGTATTCGTTACTAGATATAAAAGATGTCCCAGTGACAAAATCTTAGTTGTCTTTGGAAAGACAGGAAGTGGAGAGTCTTCCAAATGCTATGCAGGAGGTGCTACTTTTGTGTGGCCATTGATACAAGATTACAAATTTTTGGACTTGACACCATTATCTATAGATGTCAATCTGCAAGACGCGTTGTCAAAACAAAATATTAGGGTCTCTGTGCCAGCCCAATTTACAGTTGGGATTTCGGATAAACAAAACCTCATGATAGCTGCGGCAAGAAGATTACTTGCATTAGGAAGACCAGAGATATCTTCACTTGCACATGATATCATCATGGGACAGATGCGACTAGTAATAGCCAATATGGACATCGAGGAACTAAACACGGACAGAGACAAGTTCGTAGAGTCTGTTTATAGAAATGTAGGTGACGAGCTAAATAAAATTGGCCTAGAACTGATTAATGTAAACGTAACTGATATCCAAGATGAATCAGGTTATATCAAAGCACTGGGTCAAGAAGCTGCAGCAAAAGCGATCAATGATGCAAAGGTCAAAGTTGCAAATGAAGTTAGGACTGGAGCAATTGGTGAAGCAGAAGCTAAGCAAGATCAAAGAGTAAAAGTATCCGATGCCAACTCCCGAGCAGAAATAGGAGAAGCAATAGCGGATGCCGCAGCGATTGAAGGTAAGAACCGAAGTGCCATCAAAATCGCTGACTCGAATACGCAAAGGGAAATCCAAGTTGCTGAGATGGAAAGAGAATCTACAGCGGCTAGAAAAGTTGCAGCTGCCAAAGCCCTCGAAGAGTCATATAAAGCAGAGGAAATAGCTGAAAGAGCAAGAGCTGAAAGAGATAAGGCTCAAAGATCGGCCGATGAAGTCGTCGCAGAGCAGATCGAAAAAGAAAAGGCTGTAATCCGTGCCCAAGCAGAAGCTGAAAGACAAAGAGAGATCGCTAAAGGTGAAGCGGATGCAATTGTGTCTAGGCTATCAGCACAAGCAAAAGGTATGGAAGAACTGTTATCAAAGCAAGCGGATGGATTCAAGAAACTGGTGCAAGCTGCAGGTGGAGATCCACAAAGTGCCATTAACTTCTTGATGATTGATAAACTGGCTGAATTAACAGAAATCCAAACTTCAGCTATCAAGGAATTGGACATTGACAAAGTCGTAGTTTATGATAATGGAAGCGGTAAAGGTGTCTCTAATTTTGTACAAGGATTGTACGGTATGATGCCTCAACTGAATGACTTCTTAGCACAAAGCGGAATGACATTACCAGATAGTCTTGTCAAAAAGGGAGCTATCGCTGAAAAATCAGAAAGTTCTGAAGATGTAGCAAAATAAGTATCTTCAATATTTATAAAATAATAAACCGGCAAGAGGTTAAAAACTTGTCGGTTTTTTATTTAGCAATATTATAACTAATACAAAATCTTGTCACATCATCAGCCAAAGCCTTGTCGCGTTTTCTTCACCTCTGAAGAATAATTAAAGATGAGAATATTTTCAACTGTAATGCATTGAATTTGACTTATAGTGAAACCTAATCTGGGACCTTGATCAACATTCATAAATAATTTAATAAGTCTAGACCATTAATGATCTCCATTCGGATTACCTAAGCAATCATTTCAACGCAATTCTAAACAGAATTCTAAACAGTCATCCAAAGTTCGAACAGTCCCAGGTTATCGAAATTTACTTCTCTGGATCTTTCAAGAATTTCTTATTTAACATTTTTGTTAACACTTTAGGAAAAAAACGTTTCATTCTAACTGCATTCACTTCAAATTTGCCAAAATAGACTTCTGCCTTCTTCCTTTCAATAGCTTTTAAGATTTTTTTTGCTAAATCATCAGGTTCCAGTCCATTGGCATTTTCAGTATCTCTTTTATTATATTTCTGACCATCACCCGCTAAAGCATTGTGGGCGATAGGAGTATTGATATATCCAGGACAAACAACTAAAGTATGTATGCCTTTATGCGAAGTCTCTGCTCTCATACTATCAAAGAATCCATGAAGTGCATGTTTACTTGCTGCATATCCTGCTCTATAAGGTGGTCCAACTTTACCAGCAATAGAACTAATTGTCACGATACTCCCCTGCCCTTTTGCTATCATATCTGGCAGAATACTTTTTGTTAAACGTACTACACTAAAGTAATTTACTTCCATTAGACTTCGATAGACGCTCATTTCTGTTTTTTCTACAGTAGATCGTTGAGAAACACCTGCATTGTTTATTAAGATATTAACTCCTCCTAATTTTATGATTTCTTGTACTGCAAATTCTACTTTTTGCTCATCGGTTACATCAAGTGGTAAGATTATATTTTG
>CAXBGT010000184.1:0-11214 GCA_963975265.1 uncultured Saprospirales bacterium | reverse complement strand
GCTCTTTTAGCACCACGCTTCACTTCTACCACTTCTCCACTTACCGGTGCAACATACATGATATTAGGTCTCTTTTTATCAAAAAAGATTGCATCACCAGCTTTAACTTCATCTCCAGCTTCTACTACAACTTTAGGAATTGGAGACATACCGATAAAGTCAGTTGGCTTTAGAGCATATCTATTTGTATGTACGTGTTTGATTTCGCCTGTTGCTTCTCCAGCCAACTTAAGATCAAAACCTTTAGTGAATGACTTGAATCCTTCCCCATTGTTAACATACTGTGGTGCTTTTTTTGAAAACATATCAGTGATCTTTGGGAAAATTCCTAGGTCATGCTTCTTCGTATCAACGCCCATCTTTTGGCCTTCAATCTGAATTAAATTATCAGCCAATGTCAGCACGGCGAATACTAATAATAGCAGACCTACTCCGATCAAACCATATAATAAGTAACTAGAACCACTGCCAGATTGGGCGAAAGAAAATTGAGAAAGAAAAACTAGCGAAAAAACGATTGCGAACTTGCGCTTTGCTATATTCATAATGTGTTTTGTATTACTCAGGCGTTATTATATATATTAGATAAAATCACCCTACGTTGTCAAATTCGGCACAAAGATATTAAAGCTTTGTCAATTTACACGTACAACAGTTTGCAAAATGTTTAGGTTTATTATTTAGACTACTTCTAGATAGTGTGAATTGCGGTGTTCAATATTAATTAAGGCCTTGTCCCACTAGCAGTAGAGAGTATATTATTCTGATTTTACTAACGAAAAGACTCCCTGCAGATGATAGTGAATTGCAAGCACCAATAGTGGTTGTTGGCAATGTTTAAAACTGAGAGCATGCAATAACTTGGCAACATAATACCTAGTGACATACGGTGCACTTATCGATGTAATAATAGTTGTTGCATAGTAGCGTACTATATATTTTAGATGTTGCCTGCACGATAAATTACAATTCTTAATTAGCTAATCGCTAAAGCTTGTTGCAAGCGTCCATAAATTGCAAGTAAAATTAGTTCTTCTTGATAGAGAAGAGAAATTAAATTTAGGTCAAGACCTTGTTATTCCCGCTGAGAACTTAATTTTATATCTTCAAAACCATATCTATCATGTCTCTATCGATACTATGATTTCCATTATTCTTTATAATCTTAATATCCAGACCAGATCGTTCTATAATCATTTCCAGAGCTTCGATTCTATCTTTGGTCAGGTATTCGTCTTTCGATCCATAAATAAAAATAAGTCTTTTCCCTTGAAGATAATCAGCCAAAATCTTCAGGTCAAGGTCTTCAGGAGTCCATCCAGCATAATTGACAAATACATCAAAATCTGGACGTTGCTCGTGAATCCATCTCCATATTGTAGTTCCTCCTTGAGAGAAACCAAACAAGACATTTTCTGACTCTTGTACAATTTCTTTTTGATAGACTTTATTTAGATAGTCGTTATTATCTCTGATCTCATCCAATCGATGTCTACTGGTCATCCATGTGGTAACCGGATTCCCTCTCACTCCTTTCCAGTAAAATCTATTTGGCGCTTCTACACAAACGACTTTCTCACCTTCTGCCTCTCTACGATCAAACTTATTGATCATCATGTCAGCCACTTGAGCATACCCATGACAGCAAAACCACTGTCTCTGAGCTGAATCTTCTCCTACTTTATAATAGACTCCTGTTCGTGCTATTTGTATTTTAGTTTCCGTTACAACCATTAATAAATCTTGTTTGGATAGGCACCATCAGCTATTAACTTGTTTAGTTTCTCCATAACGATAGGTTTGTCAGCCTGATAAGTTACTCCAAACCAGGACGAATCGGTATCCAACACATCTACATTAAGAGTACCATCATTTATCAACTTATCTATTGCTGAAGGAATATAAAACTCTGACTTAAGCTCTTTACCAAAGTTTTTCAGAAAATCTATAAACTGCTCATCTATATATCTGAAGTATGATGGTAAAAATGCCCACATATTCATAGAGACGAGCGTGTCATCCACCAGTACTTGTTTACTCCCATTTTCATCAGGAAATCTTACGACTCCATCTTCTTCTCTTTGAATTTTGGTACATTCTACAACTTTGGTAAGGTGGCCAGACTCATTGCTATAGCATACTCCCCTATTCACCGTGCCATGCTCTGATAGGGTATTTCTTAGTCGATAAGCAACAACAGCATAATCCTCAGAATCGTTATTTTGGAAATAATCGTTTAGTACTTTATAAGAATCACCACCATAGAAATCATCAGCATTTATCACTGCAAAAGGTTCATTGACAATATCTTTTGAAACCCAAACCGCATGAGCTGTCCCCCAAGGTTTTTCTCTTTCTGGATGCACTTCTATTCCTTCTGGGATGTTTGCTAATTCTTGAGTAACATAATGTAATTCGATTTTATCGCCAAATTTTGGGTTCATCTTATCTTTGAATTCTTGTAAGAAATATTCTCTTACTATGAAAACCACTTTTCCAAATCCCGCTTGTATCGCATCATAAATCGAATAATCTATGATCGTCTCTCCATTTGGACCAAATCCGTCCATTTGTTTCAACTTTCCATATCTACTGCCCATTCCTGCAGCTAAAACAACTAATGTTGGCTTCATCTATTTATCTTTTAGTTTGAAGTATTTCTATCTACTTCATTTAATTTTATCAATTTTTCAAAAGCTAAAGCTATATAAAATTGGTAAATATCAACTAACATATTACGTATTTTAATAATGTATTAATATTTGAAACCGCTCATGAACTGTGCGTGCTAAAATTGCAATGTCATAAAATCTTAACTTCAAAGTGATCTGATCGCACAAAGTAATGTGTGCACTGACTGCATAACAAAATCGATACTCTATTTCATCAGATAGTACCTAATAACGAATTAATGATAAACCAGCACGTATACAAATCAATAGAAAAATCAAAAGTCTAGTTCCATTCCATCAAATGTACCACTACTCATAAGTAGTAAGTTTGATTTTTGAAAATTATATTTTTCAAGTTCAAGTTTCAAATCTTTTGAATTAGTAAACACTTTTAAATCATGATGTGCGAAGCATTCTTCCACAAAAGCTTTATTTAATGGAGGCATCTTCTTCATCTTTAATGCATGTTCACTAAACAAGACAAAAGCACTATCAGCTGATTTCAAAGTTCCCTTATACTGCGGCAAAAAAGCTGTATTCAGACTAGAAAAAGTATGCAGTTCAAATACTGCAACTAGTGAAGCATCATTATACCAATCCTTCACTGCATCCGTCGTCGCTTCCACTTTAGAGGGTGCATGGGCAAAATCTAAGTAGACATTTCCACTATTAGAATTTCCTTTCCGAAGAATTTGCAATCTCCTATTGGCCCCTGTGAAAGTTTGAAGAGAATCATAAAACTCGTCTGCTGTAAGACCTAGTTCTAAGCATACTTTTTCGGCAGCTAAGATGTTCTGCAAATTATGATTACCTATAAGTTTTATGTCATAACTATTCTCTCCTATATCATATTGATTCTCTTTAGTTAAATAAATCTGATCATAAGCTTCGATTTTACAACTGTGATTTTCTTCAGCAACTATCGATTTAAGGTGTGCATCATGTTCAAAAATAAACAGTTTATCTGATCTTGTCATATCATTTATAAACTCCCTAAACTGATCAACATAATTATCTAAAGTTGGAAATACGTTGATGTGGTCCCATGCAACACCTGTAATAACTGCAATATTAGGTTTGTAGTGCATCATTTTTGGTCGACGATCAATCGGAGATGATAAGTACTCGTCACCTTCGAGGATAATTATGCCAGCATCCGACAATTTTACCATTCTATCAAAACCTTCTAATTGAGCTCCCACCAAGTAGTCATACTCGATTCCTTTTGAAGATAATGCATGCAATATTATAGAAGTGGTAGTCGTCTTGCCATGACTTCCAGCTATTACTACTCGGGTCTTTCCCATGCATTGGGCAGCTACAAATTCCGGATAAGAATATATCTTTAATCCTAATTCTTGGGCCTTCAATAATTCAGAATTCTCCTTTCTTGCATGCATCCCAAGAATGATTGCATCAATATTTGGCTCGATTTTGTCAGTAAACCATCCATAATCATTGGGGAGAAGTCCTGAATCAGACAATCTGGTGCGTGACGGTTCGTATATTTCATCGTCACTGCCAGTAACTGTGTGTCCGTAATCATGGAGCGCAAGTGCTAAATTATGCATCGCACTGCCACCTATTGCTATAAAATGAATACGCATGTCGTAGATTTATTAAAAATTAAGTTAGAATTAAGCAAAAAAGCACAACAAAGAAATTAATTTTACATTACAAATAATAATAGAATAGCAATGTTCGTTAATTTGTATCGATTAATACGTATTAAAACAATAACAAAATGAATTCTAAAACAGTAAAAATTTTCTCAAGGCTCTTGGCACTAGTTGCCGTAGTAGCAGTATTTTCCTCTTGTAATAGAGGTGGTGTCGGTTGTCCATATGAATTGGAAGTAGCTACGAATATTTTAATGCAAGTTATTAAGTAAGACACTGAACTACTTCAACGTTATTATGTTAGCTTTTCTATTCTTGTCGGGGAAAGAATCTCTGAAGTTAAAATAAAACGAAAGTAAAATAGATGATAAACTGGAAAAAGCTAGAGTCAGCCACGACTCTAGAAAATCTTATTAAGGACAGCTTCACAACTCCACAAGTAATTTTCAAACATAGCACTTCATGTCCTATAAGTGGAATGGCAAAAAGAAGACTAGAAGGGGGATGGGATCTCGATTTATCTCCTTATTATTTAGATTTATTGTCATACAGAACAATTTCAAGTGCCATAGAAGGCAAACTTTCAATTAGACACGAATCACCACAAATTATTTTGATTAAGGATGGTAAAGCGATATATGATGAAAGTCATTTAGATATTTCGGCATCTTCATTAAAAGAACAATTGGAAGAAAACCTTCATGGATAAACTTGTACTCTCACAAGACGGTTCACATACAATTATTTCTGAGCGATTTGGGGTTAGCTACCACTCTAAATTTGGTTCAATCCAGGAAACTCAGACAGTATTTATTGATGCAGGCCTTGATTATATTGTTAGCCGAGGTTATAGAGATATCAATATTCTAGAAATGGGATTTGGAACTGGTCTTAATGCCCTTATGACATATCAGTCAATTAAAGGTATTAAAATCAACTACCATACGCTAGAAGCATATCCGATACTTGAAGCGCAATACTCTGAGCTTAACTACCCTACTGTATTATCTCTTTCAGAAACACAGACCAAAGATTTCTTAAAAATGCACAAAGCGCCTTCAGGTGCTAAAATTTCTCTTTCTGAATGTTTTGACTTCACTAAGCATATTATTAAGATAGAAGATTTTAGTACTTTTGAAAAATTTGACATCATATATTATGATGCATTTGCTCCTACAAGTCAAGAAGAACTTTGGACACCAGAATTGATGGCAAAATTGTATGAAATGTGTAACTCTGGAGCTGTCTTAGTTACTTATTGTGCTAAAGGGTCGTTTAAACGTGCGTTAAGATCAGCAGGATTCACTGTTGAAGCACTAGATGGCCCCGAAGGTAAAAGAGAAATGACTAGGGGGAAGGTTATATAACCTACTTATTAAGAAGTTAATTCTCCCACATAATTATCCAGTGGTTCCTTGTATGTAATTGAATAAGGTATTGATTGACCACCTAAATCTATAGTGTTTTGAGAAACACCAACTACTCTATCTAAGTTTGCTATATAAGACCTATGTACTCTGACTAAAAAAGTCATTTTCACCAAAGACTTTTCAGTTTTGGACATTGTATTTCTCACCGTTATCAATTCATCTTTAATTTTGTACTCTACATAGTTTCCTGACGCTCTAATGTAGAAAATGTCTGATGGCTTAAGCAACCTAGTTTCACCTTTAATATCCTTGAGTTTTAATGGGGGTAACTCTTTTGCCGTTAGATATGTTTTCAGTATCACTTTCAATCTAATAAAATTAAAATCTAAGACCCCTATCCTTAACAATAACCAAATTCCACTTGCCAATAGTATAAGCAGTCCTCCAAAGAACCAATATGAATCATACCATCTATTTAGAATACAAATTCGCTTACTAACAATTCTGCTCTCCAAATTTAAAGGATGTTTAGCTCTAATTTCTAAAGTATATTCGTTTGCTGGCAGGTACTGATAAGAAATTATTTCGTTTGTCGTCGATGTCCATGAGCTGTCTTTTGGCAACAGCCTGTATTCATAGCTCATTTCGCTTCCAAAAGAGTAGTTAATGCAATCAAATTCTACTGAAAGCTCTTCGTCAACATACTTAGTTAAAAGTTGACTATTTACGATTATATTAAGTGAATCATTCACAGAAATATCCTCTAACAACGTATACGTTTTCTTATCAACTACAAAATGTAATTGTTCATTGATATACTCAATAAACGTAATATCACCCACAGGAATCCCATGAGCATAACCGTAATTTCTTACTAAATAAAGCACCCTATCTTCTATTCGTATGTGTGAGATCCCAAGACCATGTGTCACCCAAATATCATTATTATGAACACACATATGTGTAATATTAGCTGATGGTAATCCCCCCTTCAGTCCAATTATTTCTGCTGTTTTTTTTTCTTTATTATATACAAATACACCAATACCAAAATTTATACCAAATAAGTTAGTATCATTCATCTCTAAATCAATAATGCTTCCATGTAGGTCGGGGTCATCTACCTTTGACAATATAGTATCTGAGATAGTAAATAAGCCTTCTTCTGTACCAACCCATACTAATCCATCCATCCCAATCTCACATTTATAGCCTTGATTCAGATCTATATATCCCATAATAGTGTTTAAGGCCTTGCCTTCCTCTTTGAGCATCGGTAACTTCTCTGTCATTCCCTTGTAATCAATATGCATGACCCCATTATGATAGGGAAAATAAAACCTATCATGTTTTTCACTAAATACTCCATCTCGCTTATGAAATGATACCGATACACCAGCTTCAATATCGTATAAGAATGAGGTACTTACAACCCACACCTTATTTTTGACCATCAAGATTTTGAGAATACTAAAGCCCTCTTTGGGTTCTAAATTTACATTTTGGAATTTATTATCGTGTGCTAATAAAAGTTTATCAGAATCATAACCAATATAAATAGAATCTTCTCCTACTTGCTCCATGTAAGAGATATCATGACAATAAGAAAAAACACTTGATGTAATTAATGATTGAGATTCAAAGTAAATACCTTTCTCATGAGTTGCAACCCATAATCTTCCATCTTTACTCTTATCAACAGCTGATACTGACATTTCAGAAAATCGTTCGAAGCCATCTTTCGACAGAACTCCATCTTTAAATGTATACAAACCATCGGTAGAACTAATATGTAATATGTTATCAATTTCTCGTAAATCTGTTATCAAAGAAACATTAATTAACTGAGGAACCTTGACTTCAATTAAGTCCAACAAATCATAACAAAATAAATGATTACTATAAGACAAATAGATTCGATCTTCAACAACACATGACCTCACAGCGTTTAACGTTCCGTCCAATTTGATCTCTTTCAGTAAATTCCAATCAGAATCAAAAACTCTAAACCCATAATAGTATGCCATTATATAGACTCCAGCCTGTTCAACAATTGTAAATGCCTGACATCTATCATCCTTCTCATTATTGGTGAGATCAAGAAAACTGACAGAGTCACCGTCTAAGATACCAATTAATGGTTCTTGATTAAGGAAGTAAAGTCGCCCATCCTTATCTTCAAACATCGAATGTTTATATTGATCCGTTTTCAAAGGCCCAAGATATGTATCTGTTAATCTGTTATGAACAACTCCGTTTTCTATGAATACTGGCTCACCATTCAAGTTATTCACCCAAATACGGCCTTTTGAATCTTCAAAAAAAGAATACACATTATCCGACATCAAGCCGCTTGATCTATTGAACTTGACAACATCCTTTCCATCATATCTATTGATACCCGCTCGGGTGCCTACCCAAATATAACCTTTACTATCACAAAAAACATCAAAACATTGGAGATCAGATAATCCATCATTTAAGCTTAAGCTGTTCCACTCTTCCACTTGAGATACCCCAACCATAACGTGAAAGACCAAATACAAAACGCTTAAAGTACGATAATTCATATATTGAAATAATGACATTGTAATGAACCCTAATTATCTACAACTATGACGAAATATACAAAATTAATTTCATCACTCTATTCATAATTTCACCCCATACTCAATAATACAATAGGCTTATACATATATTTAAATTTCATATATCTACATTCTAAATTTCATCTCTAATTCGACCAATTTCGTCACATCTTACATTTATTAATAGCTTATGAAGCCATATATGTCTATGTTAGGTACGTTGTAAAGATCATAAATAATTTAACTTCACGAGCAATGAAAAGCAAAATTCATCTACATTCAATTATTGTTTTACTCATACTATTTCAATTCAGAGGCAATTGTCAAGTCAGCATTTCAAACACAAGTTCTCCCCCTGACCCATCTGCAATGCTTGATATAAAAGGATCAGAAAAGGGACTACTAGTCCCTAGAATGACCAGCATCCAGCGAGCAGGGATCACAGATCCAGCGAATGCGTTACTAATTTACCAAACAGACTCTCCCGTAGGGTTCTATTTTAATCAAGGTAGTCCAGTCACTCCAAGCTGGAAATTACTTAGTTCTGATCCATTATCCGATTGTGAATCCCGAATCCCAATAAGCTCTCTTCCATTTACCATTACCGAATCTGGATCCTACTACCTTACAGAATCAATAGATGCAGGTGGCTCAAATGGAATAACAATTTCTGCAAGTAATGTAACTCTTGACTTAAATGGCTATACGCTACTTAGTGATGGATCAGGGCCTTTGTCGGCTGTCTACTGCAACGCCTCCATTTCTAACCTTGTAATCCGAAATGGAATCATAAGTAACTGGGGAGGCCATGGAATAAATGGCGTAAATGCTAGTCACTGCAATATTACTGATATGCAGATTTCAGATTGCAAATTAACCGGAGTCTCTGTAGGTATCAATTCTCGAATTGAAAACTGCACTGCTACAAACAATTTATTTGACGGGATAAATACAAAAAATCAAGGACTAGTAATCAACTGTATCGCTAGTAATAACGGTACGGAAGGAATAGATGTAAATGCCAATTCTATCGTTTCTACATGCGTGGTTAGCAATAATGGTGCAAATGGTATAGAAGCATCCACTAAATCAGAGGTAACACATTGCATAGCAAATGATAATACAGAAGATGGAATTGAAGTAGCAGCCGGAGGCATGATAAACTCTTGTAATGCAAACAGTAATGGAGAAAATGGTTTTGATATAAGTTCAGGCAGTAATATCAGAAATTCTACGGCAAGAGCAAACACACAAAACGGGTACAAGTTAAACAGTGATGTATTTGCTAGTAATAACTCTGCAGATAATAATATACTTTCTGGATTTCTACTTACAGGAAACGATGCTCGACTAGATAATAACCATAGTACTGACAATATTCAAAATGGATTTCAAGCCACCCTTTCAAATAATGTATTTATTAGAAATACAACCAGCGGAAACTCCGCTACAGCCTTCAACATCACAGCTGGTAATACCGTAGGCACTATACTCACAACTGGCACATTAAATTCAAATACGAATCCATTTGCCAACATATCATTCTAAACCACAAAAAAGATCAAAATGAAAAATATAATATTAACCACCTGCATAGCCATTTGTACTATTTTTTCATCATTCTCACAAGCCGGAGGACTTCTCTGTGTTGATATCAACAATATCAATCCCGACGGATATGATGTTTTCTCCTCATACCCTGACTATGATCCCGCACAAGTAAAAATATTGGGTATGCCTTCTAACTGTTATTATATAGAAGAAGGAAAACTGTTTATCAATAATAACCCCGATTGTTGCAGGGAGTATGAGATAGAATTTATGGTTTCAGATTCGAGCCCGATATATCTCTTAGAATTAATTATTAAATGCCCTGAACCGAAGCCAAACTGCACAACTATCAATCTATCAGAGTATGAATTGGATTTAGGAGCACCCAAGCCAATCATATATGCTTGCGACCAATCCCCAATAACATACCTCGTAGATGATGCACCAGGACAAACTATCATATGGAATGCAGGAGCAGTACCAGTTAACCAAGGACCAAATAATCAAGCCGTCATAATATGGCCAGATGCAGGCAGTTATTCACTTACAGTAACTGTCGGTGGATCTTCTACAACTTATTGTATTGAAATTCTAGACTCACCTGTTGCAGATTTTGTTATAAGTGGTGGTGGCTCAGGATGTCTAAATACATCTATTGATTTTATGAGCACTAGTATAGGGGGAAATGAATTTTATTGGGACTTCGGCGATGGTCAATTTGGCACCGGGGCGACCACATCGAATACATATACAACTCCTGGAGTTTACAATATAACGCTAGTTGTCATTCAAGATAATTATGATCAACAAGGACAACCACTTTGCTGTTGCTCTGACACGATCACAATGCCAATTACTATTTCCCCTTTGCCAGGTCCAGAGATTTTCTGGATCTCGACGTTATGTGAAGGCGATACAACCAAATATTGGACTACGGCAGCAGATTGTATTTATACCTGGACTGCTAAAGATGCAGATGGAATAACTGTACTCCCCGTTGGGACAGATATTACAAATGATACGCTTTGTGTTGTTTGGGGTGATGGACCATTTGGTACAGTAACAGTAGCTGTAAGTGGCTGCAGTGATGGGCCCTATTGTACTGACCCGACTTCCGTTATCATTCCAATCATAGAATCTGATACTGAGATCATGGGAAAAGACACCGTTTGTGAATTCACTAGTGAATTCTATGATGTGCAAAAATGGCCGACCACAACTTATACTTGGTCGATAGATCCTGTATCCGCGGGATTCATTGCATCTGGTCAAGGTACAAATGCTGTAAGTATTAATTGGTTAGATGGCCCGCAGTATGCAACCGTGAATGTGACTTATGGTAGTGAATTTCTAGGAGGTATATTTGGCCATACTGAAGAAGATTGCCAAGGAAGTGGTAGTTTTGAGGTACACA
>CAXBGT010000183.1:0-11332 GCA_963975265.1 uncultured Saprospirales bacterium | reverse complement strand
AACTAGTGGTATTTCAAAATACCGATGCAGAAAGGAATAATCGACATATCTCGGTAATAAAGGGTTCTGGTTCCATCCCCATGGGCTAACTTCAGATGGCCATCTAGATCTTTTTATGTAAGCTAAATTCCCTAAAGTCACAAACCTTAATCCCGATTTGAACATTACATTGTCAAATATTCTAAAATTAAAATTCATCCCATATCGATAAGTAAAAATACTCCTATGCCCGTCTTCTGGTGCAAATCCTGTATTAACAGGAACAGCTATGGGGATCTGATTTATATTATCAGCATGATCAAAACTACCAATAAGATCAATAGAGAAATCCCTCTGACAATAAAGATTAGTAATAGTGATCAAGGATAAAAGAGAAGTAGATACTTCATCTAATTAATTTGCCTTATTCAAAAAAGAAGAAAACAACTGCCCATATCCGTATTCTAGCCCCAAAGAAATTAGTTTAATAGCATTTGGGTCATTAACTAGTTTGTTCGGGGATAGTCTAAAAGTTGGTTTTGCAAAAAGTTGCCCATCCTCATTAATTTTATAATTTACCCTGGGTATAAAACTTAAACTCAACTCCATCTTTTTAAGATCAGGAGACTTTTGAGAGTAGAATATATTAGAAGAACTGGATACTATTTCTGTTTTGCTTGTATTAGATGAAATTATGGATTTATATTGAGCACTCCCAATATAAATAGACAGTCTTATGTTGTTTTGAAGTCGTCCATCCTCAAAATAAACATATTCTAAACCTGAATCAAAATTGACATTCTCATAGAAACTAAAATTAAAATTTGTGCCACCATTCTTTATATTGATACTATTTTCCGTACTTGAATGAGTCTGATCAAGATTTATAGAAACTGAATTGTCAATAGTACCAATATCTTTGAATATATCCTTTTGACCATATAAAAAAGAAGCTAAGAATAAAAACAAAAGTAATAAATGGTTTTTCATAATAATTGAATTTAAACTTTCTCATTATTAAAATAAGAACCAAACATCTTCCTTACTCCAAATTCTATCCCTATGGAATAGAACCTTGTTGAACTTTGATTATCTGTTTGCCTATTTATATGATATCTCAATGTAGGCTGCACAAATGCCTGAACCATTTCACTCACATTGTAATTAGCCCCAAAGCTAACGACAGCAGCCAACTGCAGTTTATTGAAGCCCGTTGCAAATTCAGAATAGTTGATAATCTGAGAATCCCTTCCCAAATTAGTCTTATTTATGCTTTTTGTATTAATGTATAAATGTGGGGCCAAACCGAATTCAATAAATGGACTGAGCTTTTTGTTATTTATTTCATATCTCACAATAAGAGGTACTTCTATATATCTATGCTTTGTTATTATATTAATATAAGTAGGCAAAGATGGTTCAGCTTCAAAACCGTTATCTCCTATTTGACTAGGCCATCTAAGATCGTCCATATAGAAATTATCACCTAAGCTTGCAAACCTAATTCCTGTTTTGAACATCACCTTTTCGAATATTCTAAAATTGAAGTTTGCACCTACTCTGTATGTATAGACGCCTTTTTGCCCAGCACTCAAATCAGTAACTCCACTGTTATTAGTAAAGGTTCTATTATTTTCCGTAAATCCTGCATAGTCAAAACTTCCAATAAAGTCAATGGACATGTCTTTTGTTTGGCCGAAAACAATGGTTGATAATATGACAAATGTAAATAGTAGCGAAAATCTCATAGCTTATATTTAAATAATGTCTATATCAATGAGTTATTCTAAAAACATAGGTAATACTTTACTATTTTGATCTGATAACATCCTTATATTTTGAATACTCCTGTCTTTGACCAAAGATTTTTACCATAAACGCCATCAAGTATTGAATGAACTAGTCTTTTGATTTCATTATGGTCGTTTATATCATAGGATATTCCCGTTCTGTGATCTGATTTAGGTTTTATTTTTAACCATCCATCATCAGGTCCAATTTCCCGCTCAATAAATAATTTGAGTAATTCATAGTTTTTATTTGTTAAGTTGACCTCTGTATTTTCAGCCCCTGAGAGACCAGAAAGGAGTAGAATATTATCAAACCTTCTCCCTGTTTTGATTTTTGTAAGTTTTAGAAAAATGTTTTCACTTTTGATCTGAATTTTTTCGGTCAAATCTTTCACCCAACTAAGCGCCAAAGCAAAAAATATCATGATCAGTGCTGTTTTGAAGATCGCAGAGAAGAGAATTTGTGTATTCCCATCATCAGTCAGCTTAAATACTTGTGCAGCAAAGGTAATCAAGATACAAACCGCAGATAATACGGCTAACAAAATCAGCCTTCTTTTTGTGAATGATTCCCATAATACTAATCCCAATACAAGTAATGTCAGTATTGAATAATAAACATCTAGCTCACTAATTAACGAGATAGCACTATTAGAATAAAACTTACGGATCGTTGGCAACAAGGAGAACAGAAACGGCAAACCTACTATAATGGGCTAATATTTAGACTTGATTACCTGCTCTAGCAACCTTGGCAAATACTTAAACCATGGCAGTGCTAGAAGAATAAATAGACTGTTACATAAAGACAAAATCGACTTCCATCCATTGAGTTGAATTAACTGACTTTCATAAAATGCATTGGAATCTATTAAATCAGGTTGACAATTCAGGTGATACATCATAGCTCCACCATACTTAGAATCTACAAAGCCTGAGATACTCCAGCAAAGTATAGATAGTGCCAACCATACTTGACCAAAATCTCCTTTCTTCCTTCCAATATGATGCCAGATAGACATCAATCCAAAAAATGCAAAAAGGCAAGTCACTTGTTGCCACATTCCAAAATAAAATAGTAATTGAAAATCCATATCTATCATTACTCAAATCTATGAAGAAAAATGAAAAGGAAATTCTTGAGTTCAAAAAATTATTCTTCTAATAATAAAAGTCCACATCAACACCCAATTTAGTGGATTAATCATGGCAAACAAGTAAAAAAAGCCACCATTCAGAATCTTCCAAATGGTGGCATAAATATTATTTCATTTAAGTTATTTACTATTTAAGCAAACTTACATTTCTTCTTGTGGCGTAATCGATTTGATTGATACAAGTAACTCTTAGTGTATATGCATACACATCAGGAGCAAGTTTTTTACCTTTATACGTACCATCCCAACCGAGGGTTTGATCTTTTGAAGAAAATACTTCTTCTCCCCACCTATCAAATATCACAAGCTCCATTGTCTCAATAAAGTTACTTCTAAGATATAGAATATCATTGATTCCATCTCCATTTGGTGTAAAGGCAGAAGGTAAAAATATATCTGTTTCATCACACTCTGGAAGTCGTACCGTTATGGTTATCTCGTCTGTAGCAGTGCAGCCCATATCATCTGTAACTGTTACTGAATAAGTAGTTGTTTCTTCTGGACTGACAATTAATTCATCATCAGTAGAGCCATCATTCCATTCATAAGTATATCCATCTTCAGCATCAATCACGAAAATAGTTACTTCATCACCTTGGTTTATAATATCAGTATTCAATCCATCTTGATCTTCAGCATCTAACTCAATGGAATAACTCATAGTTGAGATAGTGTAAGTTTTTACGGTGTCACAGCCAAATTCAGTATTGGTAATCGTGACAGAATAAGTCTTGTCATCTGCCGCAATTAATACAGGATTCCCAGTATCTCCACCACTCAAAACACAGTCTATTGGGCCCCACTCAAATGTAAATCCATCTTGTCCTCCTTTCACAGTAATTTCGATATTTGTCTCCTCGTCAGAACAGAAAACCTCTGGGACATTATCTACTATATCAAACTCAAAAGGCATCACATTAACTGTATCCATACTAAAACAACCATTTGGATCTTCGCCCTTTATGATCAGGTCGAACTCTTCGTTTACTGGTAATTCTATATCTGCACCAATTTGTAATGTATCTCCATTGATGTCACACCAGACAAAACTGATATTATTATCTTGAGAAGATGCTGCAAAATTCACATTTTCACCAAGACAAACTACCTTATCTTCTATTGGATCCAAATTGATTTCATCGTTGATCGTAATTGTTTTGATAACAGTCTCAAATGGACATATCGCAGTTAGGTTAGCTAAAGTAACATCATATATTCCAGTAGCTGCATATGTATAACAAGGTGCAGCATCTATACTTATATCATCCGTAACAGAAGGATCACCAAAATCCCATGATGGAAAACCTATATAACTGCTATCAATTGTAAAACACACCGTCAATTCCCCACATTCAGTTAATTCAAAATTAAAATCTACAACTGGGTTGTCCATTATTATAAACGAAACAGTATCAGATAACATACAACCAGAAGGACCTGTCGCACTAAACATCAAATCAAAAGGTTCTGTTTCATCCATACCTACGCCAATAGTAGGCATATTAGTACCTCCGCCAGAGATGATATGAGTATCTTCAGCCCAAACCCATGTAAGAGGACCTTCTCCTTGATTAAATACAGTATAAGGTAAAGTATCACCAGGACAGATATTGTATGGCTCAGCGAACAGTAGATCAAATTCAAATAATCTTACATCATAGGTAAGTATAAGATCTCCACATGTCTTATCTGTAAACTGAACATAATAAGTATCAGACGTACCACTTAAAATAGTATTCAAGGTATCACCTTCATGAATGATAGTCGTGAAGTCCTCGTCTAAAGACCATTGGTAAGTGCCAATTCCAGTTGCACCACTTGCAATTAGTTGTACATTTTCATCACAAACGATGCTATCTCCAACAATATCAAATTCTTGCGTATCAGCAATTATTACATTAATAAAAGTATCCAAAGAGCAAAAATCATCTGAAATAGTGACATTGTAAGTAAAATCTTCTATCCCTATCACCTGTGCTGTGCTACCATCAGTCGGGTCAGTAAAATGTATCCCAGTAAGCGGTGACCACTCATAAGTAAGCAATGGGTTTGGATTAGCCAACAAAGGTACCGTATCACTCAAACAGACTCTAACTGGATTTCCATTAAACACAACATCAAAAATATCAGAAAGAATAACTGTATGCTGCGCAAATGGATCTTGACATGATTCTCCCGTAAACTGTACATAATATGTTTGAGACTGCCCATCAAAATTAGTTCTTAAGGTGTCTCCTACAAATATAATATCCATAAAATCAGACGTCAATGACCATTCAAACTCCCCTTCTCCTATTCCACCTGTTACTACTAATTCCACATTGCCATCACATGTTATAGAATCTCCAGAAATACCCAAATTCTCTCCATCTAGTACAGTTACCATAAATGCTGATTCTACGGTACAAAGACCATCGGTGACAGTAGCTGTGTATTCAGCATCAGCTATTCCTATCAAACCAGGATTAGAATTGCTGTATGGTGCATCAAAAACCAGTCCCGTTTCAGGACTCCAAGTATATGTAAAATCACTATTCGGATCACTTACAAAAGGTACTGTATCACCTACACATATAAGCATAGACTCTGCATCAAATTCAATAGTTGCAAACGGGCCAGGAATAAATGATTCTGAAATTACATCTCCACACCCATTCTCAAAATTAACTAACAACTCTAAATTCAATAGCGAATCTTTTGGAACATTTACATTAAAAGTATCCGTCGTCCCTGTGAGGGTTTGTCCAGCAACAGTAATCGTCCAATTAGTATTAGCTATTGGATAGTCAGGATTACCGGCTTCTGATGTACTAATGAAACTGAGATCTACTGTTCCTTCATCCGGACAACTTACTGGTTGAAGAATGTATGAAGCTTGTGGCACAATATCTTGTATTGTAATCTCTTTAGTTACAGTAGCATTACAACCGCCTCCAAAATCTACAATTAAAGTAACTACAATGACATTCTCATCAATTACATCATAAGTAAAACTAGAGTCTGTGTACGTAGTTTCCAAGGTGCCATCTAAGACCGTCCAGTTGTAACCTACAGGTGAATCGAAAACATTAAGTGTATCCGACACATCACCAAAAGCAATAGTCGCAGTTCCTAATTCTGGACAAGAAGCAAGTTCAAAGACAAAATCCGCGATGTGTTCGAAATCCGAAATTGAAACAGTATCAATTAAGGTCTTTTTACATCCCGTCTCTGATTCCACTTGCAATTGAACGATAAAGTCCTCTGCATCAATGTTTAAATTAACTATATTACTACTAAAAGTTTGCGTACTCCCATTTTGCGTGATCATCCATTCAGTAGCGATGATTTCAAAACCTTCTTCTGGTTCTATAGACTCGTCAATGAGTCTAATGGTGTATCCTCCATCCTCATTACAGGCTTGTATTTCGAGATCATATTTCACCTCAATATCAGTAAATATAGCCGCTATTTGTTTCACGATTGTATCAGAACATGCATCAGCACCTCTAGTTACAATGAGCTGAACATTATATACTCCAGGTGTTTCATACACAAAATTTGGATTTTCTTCGGAAGAAACAAAAGCTGAATCCATATTTGGGAAATTGAAGTTCCATTGAAATTCTGTAGCTCCTAGACTCTGATTATCAAACGTTACGTCTGGTCCATCACAATTTCCTTCATTGCCTTCAAAAAGCGCGGTAGGTGGTGGACTGCATACTCTGACATTATATTGAAAATCTCTTCGAACTTCACCAATCTTCACACCATTTCTGTATTCTTCGACACAAATACCTACCAAAAATTGCCCCACCAAATTCGGAGAACCTGTCATGAGACCAGTTTTAGAATCTATTTGCAAAGGAAGGCCTCCAAGTAAATTTGTAAGATTAAACGGACTCTTCCATTCAACTGGAGTATAGGGTGGTTTTGGTGCTGAAGTAGCGATAGGATTATCCTTAGTCGCTCCTGTAAATGGAGTACAAAGTCTGTAAACCAGTGAATCTCCATCAGCGTCAATTGCAGAATGATCAAAATTTACATCTTCATTAGCACATACATAAACAGGTGCCCAATCTACAAAATTTGGACTATCATTAATATTGTTCATACTTTGAACCTCTTCTGTGATAGCAGTGGTCCATGTTCCTCCCGTTTCTAGGGGATCTAATATGTTCTCCAATGTACTATTTCTACAACATCTTTGATATGCCAATAAGTATCCTTCTTCACCAGGATTAAATGGTAGTCTTAGTATACCCTTGTATATTGTTTCTTCGACACACACTTGTGTTCCCTCAAATCCACAATCACTCATAATTATTTGATTCAAAGTGTCTGTAGGGTTTAAATCCATTACAAATTTTCCCTGACTACCTATATTCAATTTTAGATTTCCTTTCCCATTGAATACCCATATATTAGCACGATCTTCAAATAAGGCGTTAGGAGCACCATTAAGACAATCTCTTCTAAATGTCAGAATTATCTCATACTGGTCGTCTATTATGTGTCTATACTTAAGTTCACCTCCTATTACGTGTGTTGCATTCGCATCTGAAGCTCCGAATACTATAAATAGGAATGAACATAAAACAACTTTGATACTTTTAGTCATCATATTTTTCATATATAAATTATACCAATCACTTACCATTGAACTACCTGATGGATTTTCTATTGATTTGGTATTTGATATCGTTATTTTCATAGTTTATATCTTTTATACCAATTATTGGTCGATTATTTTTACGATTTGTACTCTTCTTTCTCTACTTGCACCTACACCGTATACAGATTGAGATTTATCACTTATTCTATCACTTACGTCTGCTGGAGAAGTCTCTTCACCAAAAGAAATATCTGTTATGATCAGTTTTCCATCTTTCACATACTGTCGGAAATATCCACCTTCGTAACGAAGTATTTCATTAGCGACACTAGATACTCTTCTTTGTCCCAATGCCAAATTATATCTTGTATCAGCAACAGGTGAAGCATATCCTTTGATCGCTATTTCTAAACTTCTGCCTAGCTCTAATTCCTTCTTTAAGGCCCTCATAAAACGTTTCAATTTGTCAAACCCTCCAACAACATCGCCTTCGAAAAATGACTCAAGGTTCTGTTGAGCTGCAACTTTATCATCCCCTAACTTCTTCTTGGTATGGTTCTTTATATAGTCTGGCTTTTCGCTCATGTATTTATCATACAAATTACCATAGATAGCATCAGTACTTGCAGACTTACTTCTTGGATTAGGTTGATCATTTTCGAAATATATAGTTACTGGCATATAATCTTCTATATCGAAGACCTCCAAGTATAACTTCCGTTCTATAAGTCCTTGTTCATCTACTTCCGTTAAGTCAACAATTTCAGTCTCTGTGACGAAACCAAACTTGGTAGCTTCAATTTCATATTTACTTCCTAATTTAGGATAGAAATGAAATTTATTACCTGTCTCGTTTACAGCAAGTGTATCTATATTACCAGTGGTTAGATTCTTGATAGAAACTTCTACACCAACTAATTCATCTTTTGTTCTCTTATTGAAAGTTTGAACTAACAATTGCATCCTATCCGTCTTGAGATAAACCTTCTTATCTATTTTAGTAGATTCTGTCATCCCGACTGTACTTAGATCTATAGATTGACTATTATAGAATGGTCTTGTGACATTTATTTTGTACTCACGATCTTTTCTAACTTTGAAATAGAAATCATTTCCATCCTCATTTGTTAGAGACTTGATCAAATCTCCAGTTAGTGCGTCTACTAATGTTACTGTAGCTCCTTCTAATGCTTCTTTTGTGAAATCATCAAACACTAAAGTATTCAAGTCCAAAATAACCTCATCGTATTCTACTTTAAAAATATCAAAACAACATGCCTTTTGAGTAGGATCTAAATACATGGTACCTTCTCGGTTAGTTGAGAAATATCCTTCCTCGCCAGTTGCATTCAGCACATAATAGAGATCATGGTAACTACTGTTGATCGGAATTCTCATATGAGATGGATCAAGATAGCCATTTTTAGATCGTTCAGAAAAATACACATCATATCCACCAAGTCCTTCTCTAGCATCAGAGCTGAAATATAATGTTCCTGTTGCAGAGTGATAAAATGGTGTCACATCATTGCCTGACGTATTAAACTGTGCCATATTCTCAGGAGCATCGTAAGATTCATTGTCTCCAATAGCAGACCTATATATATCTAGCCCCCCTTCTCCACCTTCTCTATCTGATACAAAATAAAGCACATCTTGCATTAACGTAGAATCAAATGACACTTGCGGTTGGGTATTTGTTACCGAATCAATATTTATCGGAAAAGGGAGCTTCTTTTTATCTCCGAAAGTCCCATCCTCATTAACATATCTACTATATATATCACACCTCACGTCCTCGGAGTTCATATATTCACAGATCGTGTAATACATAATAGAACCGTCAGAACTAAAAGTAGTATGTGCGATCAATAAGTTAGAATCATTCAAATCTCCTTCTAACACTTCGTTAATTTCTTCTTCTAAAGTGTGAATTTTCGATATACTTCTTGGTGGAAATTCTGGGGAATCTTCTTCTTCATATCTCATTGTTGTGAAATATAAAATCTCATCTTTTTTTACCGCTCCAAATTCTGAATAAGGTGTATTGACTTCAGATTCCATTTGAACTAAGTCAGCACTTTTGTCAATATCTTCCAATCTCGAAAGTGCAAACTGTATAGATTTCAGCTCTTTATTTGCATGTATCGTTTTGAGAGAGTCTACGCCGCTATATTCGGATAGATATGTATTATAATATTGCTTTGCATCCTCATATTTGCCAAGTCGATATAACATTTCACCTAAATGGTAACTTGCGTCAGGAAATTTATCTTCCCCTAATGAATCTGCAACAATTTTATATTTTTCAGCAGCTAGATCATATGCTTGAAACTTCCTAGCTGACTCTGCCACATTGTATATTAGTTGCGGATCATCTTCATCAAATTCTAATGCTTCGGAGTACCATTTAAGTGCTCCGTAATAATTCTTTTCAGCGTAAGCTTCATCTGCAGCTTTCAGAAAAGCCTTTTTTGTCTGGCCCAAAACTGAACTCACTGCGAATGTTAAGATTACTAGTATGGCTATATACTTCTTCATATTGTGCATATTCATTTTTGGGATTAATAGATTGGACATACTTTGAAATCTTTCAATGGCTTCACATCAGTGATTGTATATCGAAAATGAATTTCCAATGCACCCTTACGGCTATTTTCTATTGTATTGAAATCTGTACCATCAATATCGTAGTTGGCACCAACATAAAACTGTGTATATTCTATTGCGATAGTTGGAATTAATGACCCACTAGTTCTATATCCCATACCCAGATGAAGTTGTGTTTCTTTTCCTCTTTTTTGACTTACATATATTTTTGCAAGCCCCCCTAAGATCGTTTCTCTGTACTCGTTTTGCATTTGGTGAAGACCATGGAGTTGTATATCCAGCACATCCAGCACATAGAGGGAAGCAATACCTGTAAAATTAATATTGATTGGAAGTTTTTGATCCTCATTATTGTAAAACCCAGCACTTGGCTCAATCAAGTGGAAAGCTCCTACCCCAAGATCTAATTTTGTTCTGCTACTTCTCTGATACCTGTAGTTAATTCCAGCTCCAGTCTCCAAGAAATAGATTCTTTCTGTATCGAAATTTTCGCCAGAACCTAATCCTGAATTAAAAGTGACACCATCCCACTGTTTATCCCAAGTAAGTTCACTAGGTGCAAACCCCCTAGAGGAAAAACCTAGGGTTAGACCCCCTGTAATAATATTTTGTTCATTTAGAATTCTACTATAGCTTCCCGAAACATTTAGAGTGCTGAGATTCAATTTTGAATCACCTTGTCTGTCATGGAAAAAATTAATACCACCAGACCAGAAATGATTGTCTGATTTTTTAGGTAGAAATTTCTGATCATAAGCTGCTCCCATAGTAAACCAAGGCACTGGCACCCATCTCCATTGATCACGAGTGTTTCCCATAAATCGCTTATCACCTTTAAAAATACCCGTCAGAGCGGGATTCGCAGTCTGCGGAGAATTGTAAAATTGTGAATAATGCAAATCTTGCCCAATCGCCTCCATGGATGAAAATAAATTCATCACAAAAAGAGCAAATACATAATATGTCAGTTTCTTCAAATCAAATTGTTTTATATTAACAATTTACGCTATACGTAATATTCTTAAAATCAATTATTTAGATCTTTCATCTAAATTAACATTCTTAACATTTATTATAATACAAAAACTATACTAATAAAACTAATTAACGGTGCAACTAATGATCTCCTATAATACTTCACAAATCATTATCTAATCAATTGATAATCATATCAAAAGCGACATTACTTACCTTAGAAGTTT
>CAXBGT010000182.1:0-11401 GCA_963975265.1 uncultured Saprospirales bacterium | reverse complement strand
GATTGTAAATTGATCGATATGAATATGATTCAATGGTCGAGTACTGGATCAATTGTAGAAACGGATCAGTATACTACAATAGCTCATGAGTTTACAAAGTCTAGATTTTGGAACCGTGCTGATACAAATCAGATCATTCCAATATCAAAGCACTTGGAGAAAGTTCAAAGCATGTTACCGGAGCTTAACCGTATAAAGTCGTTATTACCAACTGAAACATACTTCCCAATCTACAATGACGTAATTATTCCAACATTGTATGAAATTGAGCGGCAAGGATTATATACTGTTGATGGGTATGAGTATACGCAGTATAACCCATATACAACGACGGGACGACCTTCAAATAGATTCCAGAGCATAAACTATGCTGCACTTAACAAGGAAGATGGATCTAGAGAACGTTTTGTAAGCAGGTTTCCAAACGGTAAACTTATAGAGATGGATTTCGATGCATATCATATACGACTAATAGCAGATGTATTAAACCATAAGCTGCCAGATGGATCTGTACATGAGTATCTAGGAAAGCAGTACTTTGGGAAAGATGTACTCACTGAGAAAGAGTATAATGAATCGAAGGAGATTAGCTTTAGAATACTGTACGGAGGAGTACCTAAAGAATTCATGCAGATAGAGTTCTTTGCTAAAGTGGATAAGTTGATCAAAGAGTTGTGGCGTGAATTTACCATGGAAAAGTCCATCCCGACATATTTATTTAAGAGACCGATGTATAAGCATGTATTGAATAATATGACACCTCAAAAATTATTTAATTATTACATCCAATCACTCGAAACAGAGAGTAATATCTCGATATTATCGGAGATAAACAAGGTTATGCAAAGATATCAATCAAAACTCGTATTATATACGTATGATTCCTTCCTATTTGACTTTGATTCAGCCGATGGACAGATATTTATAAAAGATGTAATAAACTCCACTAAGTTTCCAATGAAAGTGAAGCATGGATATAATTATAACAATATGATGGATATAGAATATGAACTTAACACAGTTAATTAACGAAGTAATAGAAGACTGGTTTTACCAACATCCACACGGATTTGCTGTAGAACCATACAACACGCAAGATTTGAAAGTATTGCGAGAAGTTCTAGAGTCTAACAACTACCCAACCCAAGTAATAGAGGAAACAATTGAATTCCTAACTGAATTGGATTTCAAAGATAAAGCCGCATTAGCAGCATACAAAGCTGATCATCCAGGCATGAGAGACAGCACTAAAGTAACTATCGGTGGTAAAGAAACTACTGCAGGAGAAGCGGAAGGGGACGAGCTGGATTCTACAGAAACAACTGAAGCTAAACGATCATCAACTGGAGTTCATGGTAATCTAGAGGATGGAGACAATCAAGATAAACATGATGTGCTAGAACATGGCTTTGACGGAGCTAAAGAGTATTATGAGAAAAATGGAATAAAAGCTGATGATGGTAAAGGATTCAAAAAACCAGCACCGGGTTCTGCAGGCTCAGCTTTCAATGAAATAGTATCAGGTGAAGGAATACATATACTCCACAATAATCCTGATATGACTGAAGAAGAATTAGCCGGACAAATGATGAATGAGTATGGTCAAACAGCATTAGGTCAAGAGCAAAGCAAATCTTCGGGGATAGTTATACCGGATAAATATATAGAAGTACGGAAAGATGTAATTGGTAAAAGGAAAGCAGTTGAACTAAAATTAGCAGGTCCTAAACCCAGCAAAGCTAAAAAGCCAAAACTTCTCAAGCAGTGGGAACAGAAACTAGCAGCACTTAAACAGAATAAACCACCAACTCCAGAAGGAGATGAATATGTGAAATCGCTAGCTATTGAGAAATCAGCTGATCAACAAATAGCTACATACACAAAATGTATAATTGTAGCCCGAGCTGCAAAAGATAAGTTTAATAAGTCGAGTGAACGAGTATCAAACCTACAAAATCCTAAAGATAAAGAAGGTAATCCATTACCTCCAATATTTGGTAAAGCAGGAGAACCGCAAACATATTATGGAACAGCTGCATCACTTAAAGCTCAACAAGCTGCAGTAGAAAGTGCAGATGAAGTAATAGGACCAAGTGGTATCAAATTGAAGAAGGAAGATGTACAAGAACTTATTAGACAATCAGGTGGCGGACTTAATCCATCAGATACTGCAACGTTCGTTTCGGATGATAAAGGCGTATTACTGGTTCAATTCCATTCAGATAAAACAGATCCTTCAGATCCACAAGGTAGTAAGACGTTAAGCACTGATATGGAAGATCTAAAGAAACGAATTGATTCAAATACATCATTACCTCCGGAAAAGAAAAAAGCTGCTCAAGCAGTAGTTGAAGAATACAATGGTCAGATGTCTGGTATTGAAACTACGTATAACGATCAAACGGCTGCAATAGCAGATGCACTTGAGAGTATGGATATAAATAAACAAGTTGAAGTAATGCAGGAATTAACAGCTAAATCAAAGACTAATAAAAATTACTTAAACCGTGCAATGTTTGACGCAGAAGGTAAAGGTAAGCTTAAAGGTAAATACGCAAAACACTTACCAAAAGGAGCTGACCCAGATAACCTGACTGATGCAGATAAGATACAAGCAATACGATCGTTTATAAAAACACCAACGCCTGAGGATGCAAAACGTGCAGATAAAAAAACGGGAGATGATCTCAAAGTGATATCAAAAATAGCTGAACATCTATCTAAAAAACTGGGTAAAGATGCACCAGCTGAAATCAATATCAAAAAGGTGTTGGCAAAACGACGAACTGAAGTGGTTGATTTGCATAGAGATCGTAAGAACAAACTAAACGAAGTGGATCCAGGACCACCACCACTAGGAGATCTTCAAGAATCTAATGAAGTAATAGAAGGTTTTCATTTATCAATACTAGATGATGATAAGTATGATGAGAACGAACCAGATCAAAATAAACGTATGAAGGCTATTATGTCAGATTCATTTGATATTCACATGGGTGGTACTGTAGCTAATAGAGATACTTTGAAAAAAGCTCTTGGAGTAAACAGCTTGGACGAGTTCAAAGAGAAATTTAGAGTGGAGGAAAAAGAAGAATATACATATGGTACTGGTGCAAATTCGGATACTATAACCGGTAAAAAAGTATTTACATATATTATTGCATCAGATGGAGGTGATCCTATCGAGCTCGGTGAAAAAACATATAGATCATCTGACGGTCCAACTGGTACTACGAGAACTATCATACAATATGCTAAAGCTATGCAAGAGCTATTAAAAAATGCACAACCTAAGAAATCTACAGATGGAGACTCCGAGTAATGAGAACACAACTACTATGTACATTCACACAAAAACCACACTTAACAGATACCGTAGACATCATCATACAAACATATACAGTATTATATAACAAGATATTTATATTGAGAGAAGCTGGAAGTGCAAATGATCTAATGTGCACATATAATATAGACGCGTCAGGTGATTTCACTATAATGGATAATACCATCTCACTACATCGTAAGAAAAATACAAATACACTATACACTATAAACGCATTGAATAATTTAATCAAATTGCTAAACAATGGCATGCTGGATACATCGTATCAAGTTGATTGGAATAATTATAAAAATACAATGCTCGTTACAAATGATGAAGGACTTCGAAGAATCAATACAGAAATTGAAGAAGTAATTTATATCAAGAAAAACAACTAAACTGTTGCATATCCCAAATTAATGTCGTATATTTAGTCTAACTAAAAGCAAGCAGACTATGGCAAAATTATTACTCGGTATATTATTATTCTTTTTTGGACAGACTTTAATCTGGTATCAGACAAACGGCCAGTTTGTATGGAAGTGGGCTAAAGACCATCCATTTGCAATGGCGTGTATTTTCGCAGTTCCCATATCATATGCATTCATTATAGCTACTACATATGTAGTTGGGTATTTCAATGGATCACTTTGGCCAGGAAGATTTATAGGATTTGCAACAGGTATATCATCATTCGCGGTACTGACAAGTGTCTATATGAATGAGGGTATAAATACAAAGACGATGATTTCACTACTGCTTGCAAGCATTCTAGTAGGAATTCAAATAATATGGAAATAAGTTGCATAGTCGGAATATATTTCGTATATTTAATGTAATTAAAGTCAGAAGACTATTTATATAGGTAACTAATGACATTTAACAAATACTAATTATTAACTAACAAAAGAGGATAAACAATGGCTATTGACTTAGACGCAATCCGCAAGAAATTAAATAACTTGCAAGCAACAACCAACAGAACATCAAGTCTGTGGAAGCCTGAACCAGGCAAACAACAAATCAGAATCGTACCTTACCAACATGACAAAGACAACCCGTTTTTGGAAATGTACTTTCACTACAACTTAGGACAAAAGAACTACCTATCACCAGTAACATTTGGTAAAGCAGATCCAGTAGTAGAATTTGCAGAACAATTGAAAGCTACCGGTAATAAGGATGATTGGCAAATGGCTAGAAAGCTAGATCCAACATTAAGAACCTATGTACCAGTAATCGTAAGAGGACAGGAATCAGAAGGTGTAAAATTATGGGGCTTCGGTAAAACAGTTTACCAAGAACTATTAAGCTTTATAGCTGATCCAGATTACGGTGATATTACAGATGTACAAGCAGGAAGAGACATTACAGTTGAATTCATGACAAAAGAAGAAACTGGAAAGAATTTCCCTCAAACTACAATTCGTGTAAAACCTAACCAAACTCCAGCTACAGATAATAAGGATGTCGCAGATAAAATAATGAATCAGCAAAAGAACATTACTGAGATCTTTAAGGAAGTATCTTATGATGACTTGAAGCAAGCATTAGCAGAATGGTTGGAACCAGGCTCGGGTGATGAAACACCAGCAGGACCAACAGGTGCTGTTTCAACACAAACATCAGCGCAATCTTCTACTAAAAAAGTAGATGATGTAAATGACGCATTTGACGAATTATTTAAGTAAGAGGTAAGTTATGGCAAAAGATAAAGCAGGAGTCAGGGACGAACTGGCTACGGTGCTAGCGGCATCGTTGAATAAACAATTCAAAGACTATAAGGTAGCACATTTCTTAGATGGAACGGAAGATACTCCAACCGATTTGACGGAATGGATTTCAACTGGATCATCAACGCTTGATCTAGCTATTGCAAACAGACCTCATGGTGGAATACCAGTTGGTAGAATTACCGAAATAACTGGTCTAGAAGCTTCAGGTAAATCATTACTTGCAGCTCATATATTGGCCAATACTCAAAAGAAAGGTGGCTTAGCAGTTTATATTGATACTGAGAACGCAATGAATGAAGAGTTCTTACGTGCTATTGGTATGGATGTATCAAAGATGTTGTATGTACAATTGGAAACAATTGAGGACATATTCGAATCAATCGAAAATATCATAAATAAGGTTAGAGAAGCTAGTAAGGATAGATTGGTAACAATCGTTGTAGATTCATTGGCTGGAGCATCTACGAAAGTAGAAATGGAAGCTGATTATGAAAAAGATGGTTGGGCAACTTCTAAAGCTATTATTCTATCGAAAGCAATGAGAAAAGTTACTCAGATGATTGGTAGACAGCGAATATGTCTAGTGTTCACAAACCAGCTTCGTCAGAAGTTGGGAGTGATGTTTGGTGATCCGTGGACAACTTCAGGTGGTAAAGCAGTAGGATTCCATTCAAGTTGTAGACTTAGATTGAAATCTATGGGACAGTTGAAAACTAAAGTTGATAAGCAAGATATAGTAGTTGGAATGAAGACAAGTGCTCAAGTAGTTAAAAATAGAATGGGACCACCTTTGAGAAAAGCTGAATTCGAAATTTTATTTGAAAGCGGAGTGGATGACTTCGGTGGATGGTTAAATGTATTGAAAAACCACAAATTAGTTACGCAATCAGGTGCGTGGTATGGATATACTGATACAGATACCGGAGAAGTTCATAAGTTTCTATCCAAAGATTGGAAAGGAATGCTTGAGAATGACGAAGATCTAAAAAATCAAATCTATGAAAAAATGTGCGACGTTAGTATTATGAAATATAAAACGGACAAGTTAGGAGTAGATGATATTGATCTAAGTTCTGAACCAGTACCAGAAGGATAAAGAATAAAGGTTATGAAAAACAAATATTTTTCTATATTGGATTCATTAAAGGAAAATGAGGCCGTTGATACCAATCTCAATGATAGAGTATTGATTATCGATGGCCTCAATACCTTCATAAGATCCTGGTCAGTATCTCCAGCAACCAATGATGATGGAATACACGTCGGAGGTATAAGTGGATTTTTAATGTCTATAGGTTTTGCAATTAAAAAGATCAAACCAACCAGAGTCATCATTTGTTTTGATGGTAAAGGTGGATCTTCCAGAAGACGGAAAGTATTTCCAGCATATAAAGGAAATAGAAAACCTACACAGAAATTGAATCGAGCGTATGAATCTGGATCCCTAACGGATCAGCAAGAAAACATGAAGATGCAATTAGGACGATTGATTAACTATCTAGACGCATTACCAGTTAGTTGCATGTCAATCGATAATATAGAAGCAGATGATGCAATTGCTTATATAACACAACAAGTACTACCAGAATCTAGACATTTCATTATGTCATCAGATAAAGACTTCCTACAGTTGATTGACGATAGAATAGGTGTCTGGAGTCCAACTAAAAAGAAAATGTACTTCAAAGAAGATATCTTAGATGAGTATGGTATAACTGCCTCGAACTACTTAATGTATAGAGTTTTGAGTGGTGATAAATCAGATAATATTCCAGGAATACCTGGAGTAGGATTAAAATCATTGCTTAAGCGAGTACCCGAGCTATCAGAAGAGCATAAAGTTACAATTGATGATCTTATCACGATATCAGCTGACAGTAAAATAAAAATGCTGAACTCAATCAATGAAAGTCATAAATTATTAGAATTAAATCACCAACTGATGCAACTCCACGATGTAGATATATCTGGACGAGCAAAAGAAGCAATTAGAAATATTGTACACAACCCAGTACCATCTCTTAACAAACCAAAATTCCAGTTAATGTTGGTAGAAGACAAGATGAATACAGCTATCAGAAATCAAGAGTTTTGGCTTAAAGAAGTATTTATGTCATTACACGCTTTCTCGTTAGTTTAGTTGCATACTACAAATATTTTCCTTATATTAAAAGCATATGTCAGATACATTCTTAAAATACGGTTACAGCTTTCAATCTAAATTGATAGCATGTTTATTCAAGGACAAACCGTTCTTGCAACAAATAATGGATATACTAGAACCAGATTACTTTGAATCGGAAGCTAATAAGTGGATGATGAGTACTATTATAGATTATTATATTGATTTTAAAGCCCAACCGACTTTAGAGGTAATGAAAGTAAAATTGGAAGAAGTTGGTAATGATGTACTAAAGGCTGAAGTCATACAAAACTTAAAAGACGCAGTCCGTAACTTTGACGCGGTAGATCTAGATTTTGTTAAAGATGAAACTATAAAGTTCTGTAAGAATCAAAAAATTAAGCAAGCAATTACTCAATCCGTTGAATTATTACAATTTGGAGATTATGATGGTATAAAAACCAAAATCGATGAGGCAATGAAAGCAGGAGGTGATAAAGATATAGGTCATGATTATAATGTTGATATCGCTGATCGATATGTAGAAAGTTTACGTAAGACTGTGAAGACTGGATGGGATGTAATAGATGATATAGCAGATGGAGGATTAGGAGCAGGTGAATTGGGAGTATTCGTAGCACCAGCTGGGATCGGTAAATCGTGGGGATTAGTCAATGTAGCTGCTAATGCAGTTAAAAAAGGAAAAACTGTAGTTCATTACACATTAGAATTAAATCAAGCATATGTTGGATTACGATTCGACTCAGTATTTACAGGTATACCAGCACAAAATTTAAAGTTCCATCAAGAGGATGTAGAGAAACGAGTAAAGAAACTTAAAGGGCAACTTATAGTTAAATACTTCCCAACTAAAGGTGCTACTGTAAATACTATCCGTGCACATATAGATAAGTGTACAATTCAAGGATTCAAACCAGATATAGTTATAGTGGATTATGCAGATCTTTTGAAGGGTAATGGTAAAGAAATGAGACATGAGTTAGGTAATATCTACGAAGACCTAAGAGGTATGGCAGGAGAATATGAAATACCAGTCTGGACAGCATCTCAAGCAAATAGATCGGCATTGGAAGAAGATGTTATTGGAGCTGAAAAGATTGCAGAATCATACTCAAAAATAATGACTGCAGACTTTGTGATTTCATTATCAAGAAAGATAGAAGATAAGATAGCAGGTACGGGAAGATGGCATGTCATCAAAAATAGATTCGGACCAGATGGATTAACATTTCCAAGCAAGATGAATACATCAAACGGCCAGATTCTTATATATGAGGGAGCGTCGGTTCAAGGACAAGACGCACAGAAAGAGATGGATGGAGGACAGGAATTTTTACGTAAAAGGTTAGCCAATAAATTTCTCGAAATGAAAGATAAACCTGTAGATGAATAGGGCTATATACATATATACAGATAATTATTATATACACAACGGTTATAGGCCGGTAATAAAATACAACAATAAATAGAGGAAGATAAGAATGGAAATTTCAAACAGAATTCTGTCAGACATTACTGTCTACATGAAGTACGCAAAATACAACCCAGAGTTAAATAGAAGAGAAACTTGGGAAGAGTTAGTCACTAGAAATATGAACATGCATCAGAAGAAGTATCCAAATCTGAAAGAAGATATTGCATCCGCGTATGAAATGGTATATGATAAAAAGATATTACCATCAATGAGGTCAATGCAATTTGCAGGTAAGCCAATTGAGATATCCCCTAATAGAGTTTATAACTGCGCATACTTACCAATCGATTCATTAGAATCGTTTAGTGAATGCATGTTTCTATTACTAGGAGGTACGGGTGTTGGATATTCAGTACAAAAACACCACGTAGAACAACTACCGGTAATTCAACAACCATATCCTAAAAGAAAAAAGCGATACTTAATAAGCGATTCAATTGAAGGATGGGCAGACTCAGTTAAGGTCCTTATGAAGTCTTATATGAATGGAGGTGGTAGTAAGATAGAATTTGACTTTTCAGATATTAGACCCAAAGGAGCAAGACTAGTAACTTCCGGAGGTAAAGCACCAGGACCTCAGCCACTAAAAGAATGTTTGGTTAAGATCGAAGGTATGCTTAAAGAGAAGGAAACTGGATCACGTTTATCATGCTTGGAAACTCATGATATAGTATGTCACATCGCAGATGCTGTATTGGCTGGTGGTATAAGAAGAGCAGCGTTGATTAGTTTATTTAGTGCACATGATGAAGAAATGATTGGATGTAAATCAGGAAATTGGTGGGAACTAAATGCTCAGAGAGGTAGAGCTAATAACTCTGCTGTGTTAATGAGACATAAGATCACTAAGGACTTCTTTATGGATCTGTGGAAACGTGTAGAACTATCGGGAGCAGGAGAGCCTGGTATTTATTTAAACAATGATAAAGATTGGGGTACTAATCCGTGTTGTGAAATTGCTTTAAGACCGTACCAATTTTGCAATCTATGTGAAGTAAATGTTTCTAACATAGAATCACAAGAAGATTTTGAATCAAGAGTTAAAGCAGCTGCATTCATTGGTACACTTCAAGCTGGATATACTAATTTCCACTACCTCAGACAGATATGGCAAGATACAACTGAGAAGGATGCATTAATTGGAATATCTATGACAGGTATAGGTTCTGGTACTGTATTGGGATATGATATGGCCTCAGCTGCTAAAGTTGTAAAGAAAGAAAACATTAGAGTTGCAAAACTTATAGGAATAAATAAGTCCGCAAGATGTACGACGGTAAAACCAGCTGGTACAACATCATTGACATTGGGTACATCGTCAGGAATTCATGCATGGCATAATGATTACTACATCAGAAGGCTTAGAGTAGGTAAGAATGAATCAATGTATAAATACTTAAACGAGCACCATCCAGAATTGGTAGAAGATGAATACTTCAGGCCCCATGATACAGCTGTAATTCAAATACCACAGAAAGCACCGAAAGGTTCTATATTGAGAACAGAGTCTCCATTCCAACTTTTGGAAAGAGTTAAAAAGGTAGCACAGGAATGGGTGACTAGTGGCCATAGAAATGGATCAAATACTCATAATGTATCGGCTACAATATCGTTAAGAGATAATGAGTGGGATTATGCAGGCGAATGGATGTGGGAAAATAGAAAACATTATAATGGATTAGCTGTTCTGCCATATCACGGAGGTACATACACACAAGCTCCATTCGAAGATATCACAGAAGAAAAGTATAATGAGATGATGAAGTACCTGACAGAAATAGATCTGTCTAACATTATCGAAGAGAAGGATGAAACTGACTTGAAAGGTGAACTAGCTTGTGCAGGCGGTAGTTGTGAAATTGTATAAATTGGATTGGATCAAACAGTTATATTACGAGGAAATGTTACGTAAGAAAACGGAGAGATCTCATGATAGACATGAACGATATGAACAAACGATTGAAAGAAATCGAGAGGGAAATAGAGGATTATCAAACGGAATGCAAACACAAGAATCAAATAATTAAGACTGTAAAGATAGGTGATACCAGATGGGTGTGTGATAAGTGTCAGAAAGCATTATCATGGCCAACGCCAAAAGAATTAAATAAATTCTTTGATAGGAAGTAAATGAAAAATAGTTATGTGCACTAAAAATCGACGAGAGGAAACCGAATGGGACACAAAGTATTTATCAGACACACTTACATCTATAAATGTAGTAGTAAGAAGTGTGAAGGCGAATGGAAAATCAATGAAGCAGCAAGTGTAGAAAAGTTGAGATGTCCTCACTGTGGTGAACATGACACAGTCGAATATGTAATGGAAGATCAGCGAAAGAAGTATAATAGAAAATGGGAATAAACGTTAAAACAGTTGCATAGATGAAATATATTCCTTATATTTAAGTAATACAAATAAAGAAAAGAAAAAGGTTATGGATTTATTAAAAAAAGCGAATGGCAATATGCCAAGAACGGAAGCTGAGAAAGCTTCAATGATTGAACAAGCTGCAGTACATTATGGTCAATTCTTAGAAGCATTAGGATTTGATTGGAAAGCTGATAAGCATAGTGATCGAACTCCACAAAGAGTTGCAAAGGCATGGGTAAATGACCTGATCGCAGGATCGATAGGAGCTGAACCAGTTATTACTGCATTCCCAAACGATGAAGGTTACACGGGACTAATCTGTCAAACAAGAATACCAGTAATGAGTATGT
>CAXBGT010000181.1:0-11477 GCA_963975265.1 uncultured Saprospirales bacterium | reverse complement strand
GCAAAAACATCTTTTTATGACCCCGACGCAAGCATCGGAGAATTTAAGTATTAAAAATGGCTGACCTCGACATGAGATCAGCCATTAATATTAATCTTTGAATTAAGAAATAATTAAAAATTGAAACCTATTCTTCCAAATAAATACATTCCATCACTTCCCATCTGTACCGAATCGTTGAATCCACCTTGATCAGTCCATCCATCAAACTGGGCAGTTGGATAAGTATTCAAGACATTGTTAGCACCAATTGTCAATTTCAAACCTTCTGTAAGTTGATATCCAAGGCTCAAGTCTAAAACTCCAGCCGTTTCATAAGTATCGGTTGCTACTTGAAAAAGTGCATCCGCCTCAGCTTGATTCGTTGCTGGAGAGTCTACCCATTGAAAATCTTGAAGAATCACTTCACTAAATTGTGTGTAGTTCAACTGAAAATCAAGTTTACCCAATGAAAGTCCTGCATTAAATCCAATCTTAAAATCAGGGGCTGCAGCTTCTAAATAAGCTTGAGAAAAAGGCCCAAAGAACGTAAACTCATTCAGATCACCATTATTGATGTTTTCTATTTCAGTATTGTTGAAGTTTGCAGCTATTCCTACGTTGTATCCATTTCCATTCGTTCCGATATGGCCTCTATAACTAAGAACTAAATCAACTCCAGAAGTCTTTGTATCCACTCCGTTAGAGAAAAATTGTGCTGCATCCGCACCTACATTAAGATCTGAAGCATCGAATACGTCTGTTAAAACAATTCTATCTTCTACACTGATTTGGTAACCATCTACTGTAGCCGTAAATCCTCCAGTTTTATAAGTAAAACCTAAAGCAAGGTTAGTTGCTTTCTCCTCTGTCAATGGCTTGATTCCAAAGCCCTTAGCTACCGTACTGGTATTAGACGCAAGTAATGTCCTTACTGATTTAGTACCAACTATATTATTAAACAATAAGTTATAATGAATCTGAGCTAGGGATGGCGCTCTAAATCCAGAAGAGACAGAAGCTCTTGCTGATAAACCGTCCATTAGCTTGTATCTAGTGGCCAATTTGAAATTAACTGTATTACCAAAATCACTGTAGTTTTCAAATCTCAAAGCACCAGTTACTAAAAATGCATCTGACACATTTAGTTCTGCATCTCCATATAAACCTAAATTTGATCTATTTCTATCTACTACATTAGATGGACTATAGCCAGGAAACCCTTGTGAACCTCCAGATGGCTGTTGACCAAACTCATTGATAAAAGGATCTTGAATTGCAGGATTTGTTAAGATCACTCCATTTACATCATAATTCGCATACGAAGCTTCTTGCCCAGCAAATATTTGGAAATTTTCAGATCTAAATTCTGTACCGAATGCAAGATTTAACCCAGACATGATGCCTTCAAAATTCCTAGTGAAATCAAGACCAGTAACATTCATAGCAAGACTGTGCCCACCTGCATCAAAATCTGTTGGTGACCCAGCTCCTAGAGACGCATTATTAGACCCTTTAATAAAGTAGTGAAAATCATTACTACCATAAGAATGACTAAAATCCGCTTTCCATCCATTATCAAGATCATGTTTTACTCCTACTGTAGCAGATTGATCTTTGATGATCGACGTAATTCTTGGTGTAAAGCCGTTTGGATAAAGACTTGCTACCGCTCTATCATCTCCATCAGCACCTGGTGCGCCTCTAGAAAATGCAAAGGCATCAGTATCTCTGTTTCCTGATCCTCCGAAGAAGTAAAGATCTGTTTTATCTCCTATTGCCTTTGATCCATTCACCATGAATTGGAATTGATCTACCGCAGCCGATCCATATCCTTTTCTAAATGAAAACCCAGGTCTTAGCGTTCTATCTTTTGTATAGTATTCTGTTGTAAAATTGATGTAACCATCATCTCCCAATCCTACTCCATAATTAAGATCCACTTTTGTAGTATTTCCATCAAATGACTTATCTCCATCAGGATCTAGAGCTCTGTTCGTACCCTCCGTATTAAATACATCATCACCATACTGCTCTGCATATCCCGCTCCTACAGCAGTACTATATGCACCATAGGTCACACCACCAGAAACACCATCAGTTTTATCTTTAAGCACTATATTAATAACACCCGCTATTGCGTCAGATCCATATTGAGCTGATGCACCATCTCTCAACACTTCTATTCTCTTGATCGCAGATGCAGGAATTGCATTTAAATCAGTTCCTGAATTACCTCTACCTCTCGTACCGAATACATTCACCAGTGAAGATTGGTGTCTTCTTTTACCATTGATTAGTACCAATGTCTGATCTGGACCTAGACCTCTCAATGATGCAGGATCTACGTGATCAGCTCCATCAGAACCCGACTGCTTGGTCGCATTGAATGAAGGTGCAGCATATTGTAGTATTTGATTTATTTCTACTTTACCAGTTTGTGCCGCAATATCTGCAACATTGATAACATCTACTGCAACCGGTGAATCAGTGGCAGATCTTCCATAACTTCTTGAACCTACGACTTGCACTTCGTTTAACTGCACTCCTTCATCAAGAGCAACACTCAATCTTCCATTTTCGTCAGAGGTAGCTTCCAACTCACCAAAACCGATATAGGTAAAAACTAAACTAGCAGGAAGAGAAGATACATCCAAGGTATAATTTCCGTTAATATCAGTCACTGTCCCATTAGAAGTTCCTTTTTCTGATACGTTGACTCCTATTAATGGATCACCAAAAGCATCATTGACCGTGCCAAACACAGTATTTTGACCGACAACGATCATTGAAAGGCACATCATATAGAGTGAGGTAATAATTGTTTTCATAGTTAGATTTTAGTTATTTAATAAATAGTTAATTATATGGCAGTTAATATATGATAAAATTCTTAATATGAAGCAACTTAACAACTATTGTTAAAAGACATTACCTAGAGGTCGATTGTATGTAAGTTGAGATTGCTCACTGATTGTTCTTATTCATGACAATTAAACTGGACATAAAAGAGCATCGGTGGACTTAAATTTAGGCTATCAATGCCCTTTCAAATTAATCACCCTCTTCTTCTTTCCAGTAATATCATCATCATTAGTCCAAGCAAAATTCTGTCATCATCATTAGTATCCATGCTTCCTACCTTCTCAATATCGAAACTTCGTCCCCAAAAAGAGGCTTGCTTTTTCAATCTTACAATTGGTTTCATATTGGTATCCACCACTAAGTAAGATGGATTGAATAAGTATCCAGTAAAAATATTTAGTATTGGAATTTCTCCTAGCATTGAATCCATCACTTTGATCCATCCGTTTTCTTCACTTACAGTATATTGCAAATTATCATTTTCATCAATAATATCATATTGGGCTTTCCAGATCGACCTCCATCCTTTCCTTGCTATTTTCCCAAATACTCTATCGTTTTCATCATAAAAAGCATATGCCGCTGAAAAATCTAGCCATCTATCAGCCTTAATTGAATAGTTAAGTTGTGACTTGGACTCATCGCTGAAGACTTGGATATCCTCTTTCAGTTTGAACATTTTTTGTCTCACATAAGCGACTGTTCTACCTCTAGTATCAGTAGCCACGAAGTCGTTTGCTAATGTTCCTATTTTAAATTTTAAATTAATTGGGAATTCAATGTTTTGCATTGTTACTATAGTTTTGTTAGTTAATATCATTGTGAAAGTGATGGGCATCTCAGCCATTGTAACTGACTTTAATCGTATTCAATTCTTAGAATCGAATGATAAATATAGTTATTAATAATCTGTCATATGTTATGACCGAAACCTTGTAATGAATTAGTACACCTATATATTTAACAATTTTGTCAATGAGGTCATTTGTTAAATGCATAAGAATGTTACTTTTACCGTTCAATAATTACTGAAAACAATCTTTATCCAATGGAAGGACTTTTTACTATCGACAGTTTATTTACGCTTGTGATGCTTGTTTTACTCCAAGTAGTATTAGGATTCGACAACTTGTTATATATTTCATTGGAGTCGAAAAAAGCCCCCGCTGAGAAACAAAGCTACGTTAGAAAGCTTGGTGTTGGACTAGCCATTATTCTTAGAATTGTATTGTTGTTTGTCCTCATGTCATTGATACAATACTTCCAAGATCCTTTCGCAAGTCTTCACAACAATAGCGTAATCGAATTTGCATTTAACATACATAGCATCATAGTATTGGCCGGTGGAGCATTCATTATGTATACAGCTATAAAGGAAATCTGGCACATGATGAATATTGATGAACATGCTCAGATGGATGAAGCCCGCAGTTCAGTTGGAAAGATTATCTTTTGGATTGTAGTTATGAATTTAGTCTTCTCGTTTGACTCAATACTCAGTGCAATGGCATTGACCAGTGGCATGGAATTCCAAGCGCAAATGGTCCTCATGTCAATCGCAATAATTTCTGGGGGTATTCTTATGATTGTAATGGCTGATAAGGTCTCTGATTTTCTTCAAAAAAACAGAATGTACGAGGTTCTTGGACTATTCATACTATTGATAGTTGGGATAATGCTACTATCAGAAGGTGGACACCTAGCGCATCTCAAACTATTTGGGAATCCAGTGACTGCTATGAGTAAAACAACATTTTATTTTGTTATTATCGTTCTCGTACTTATCGATATTGTACAAGGTCGTTACCAAAAGAACCTATTCAAAGCTAGGAAGCATAATGATAATGCTTAAGAAAACTTAGCAGTAGCACAAGACGATTTCAAGGTGGTTGGCAATTATTAGTTCAGTGCTGTATTTGATTCATTTGCTCACGAGTTTAATTTCACGGACAATCTTTGAGATGTCAGACAAGCTTGCTTGGAATTTGGCAATAGATCCTAAACAAATACAAGCTGTCTGAAACTCACTTACTCAGTGGTCAATTTAATTAAGGTGCTCTCGAATTGAGGTCAAGTAAAATGTATTCCCTACAAAAAACCATGCATTATTTCATGTTATCAATCCTGTTAGAATAATTCATTCTATATTAGCAATATAGGTCCTGTGAAATATTAGCAATATTAAGACCTGTGAAATATTAACGCAGAAAAGCAAAACAATGCAAACTGCACCAATTATAGTGAGCATCTTGTATGTTTGTTAGGCAGATAATCTAATATTATGATGAGCTTAGAAGAACTAAATGAAAAATTGGACAAATTACTTGCCATGCATGGGGACATGTCAAAGGTGATAAATAAACTGAGAGCGGAAATTCAAGTTTTAAATGAATCTGAATACAATAAAAGTAAGCTAACGAAGATAGAACAGCCCCTAACCGGAGAGGACGAAAACAGATCTGCGGAAACAGCTATAGAGGCGATAACCAGCACATCAGAGTATATCCCAAAACAAAGGGTAAATCAAGTTGAGAGCTCGACACACCCTGTTTCACAAATAACTACTGATCATTTAACAACATCAAAACCAAAAATTGATCTTGAAAAGTTAATTGGTGAAAACTTGATCAATAAAGTCGGGATATTAATTTTGATAATAGGCGTTGCTATTGGAGCAAAGTACTCTGTTGAGAATAATCTGATCAACCCTTTGACAAGAATCATACTGGGTTATATCACTGGAGTATCGTTATTGATAACAGGATTAAAACTAAAAAACAAATACTCCAACTATAGTGCAGTACTTGTCAGCGGTGCCATGGCCATTTTCTATTTCATTACATTTTTTGCATATAGCTTTTATGATATTTTCAACCAGATGATCGCCTTTGGTTTAATGGTTATTTTTACGATTTTCACTGTGATCGCATCACTAAATTATAACAAACAAGTTATCGCTCATATAGGTCTAATAGGAGCCATTGCTGTTCCTTTCCTTCTTAGTGATGGCTCAGGAAACACAACTTTCCTTTTTAGTTACTTGCTGCTAATCAATATTGGAATTTTCTTTATTAGCCTTAAAAAGCAATGGAACATTCTGTTTTACAATGCATTCGGGCTGACATGGATAGTCTTTCTAGTTTGGTTAACATTTTCTTCTGAAATCTCAAGAGATTTCAATCTAGCATTTGGTTTTGCAACTGCGTTCTTTTTGTTGTTTTATGCAATATTTATTACGTACAAAGTAAAAAATATCGAAAAGTATAAAAAAGGAGATATTATCATTTTATTGTTGAATTCGATGATATTTTATGGTGTAGGTTATTCATTATTAGATTCTAGTAAATTTGGATCATCATGGCTTGGGCTTTTTACGATAGCAAATGCCATTGTTCACTTTGGAGTTGCCAAATTGATACAAACTAAAAAATCTTCAGATAGAAATCTTTTTTATCTTGTTATAGGGTTAGTGCTTGTATTCTTAACGATGGCTATTCCTGTTCAACTAGATGGTAGCTACGTTACCATAATGTGGATGGGCATGACGGCACTGTTATTTTGGATAGGTAGGACTAAAAAAGTACCATTTTACGAATACTTATCTTACGGATTACTAGTACTGGCATGTATCAGTTTAGCTCAAGATTGGGAGGCCGGCTATCATGCAGCATATTACGGCAGTATATTGCCTAAAACAACTCCAATTATCAATACTGTTTTTCTGGCTTCAATGGTTTCTGTTTTGGCCACTGGGCTCATCAACTGGATAGCTAGAAAACCAGAGCATTTAGATAATTCAACTGTAAATCATGAGCTGATAAAGTTCACAAAAATAGCTTTGCCTATAGTTTTCCTTGGAATCCTATATATGGCCTTCTTCAATGAAATTCAACACTATTTTGATCAGTGCTTTGAAGATTCAACCAGAGAAGTAGCAAAGAATGAAGGAAGTGGTCTTAACATAATTAGAAACTATAGCATACCATCTTTAAGCCATATTTGGCTTTTGATCTATACTATGATTTTCATGTCTGGACTATTGCATATTATTTCAAGCAAAATAAAAAACAGAACTATACATACAGTTGCGATGGTAGCATCTTTAGTTTTGCTATTCTCATTCTTGACTGGAGGCCTTTTTGACATTAGCGAATTACGTAAAACTTATATTGATCAAACCAATGCTGACTATTATGACATCGGAATTTACTACATATGGATAAGGTATTTGTCTATAACTGTATTTTTGGGATTTTTTTGGTTGACTTACAAGATGATAAAAGAACATGCCAATAACTCACTTTACAAAACAGGCATAGAAGTAATATTAGCATCAATTATACTATGGCTTTTAAGCAGTGAATTGATCCATTGGTTCGATTTTTCTGAAAGTAGAAATGAATATGGTCTTGGTGTATCGATCCTATGGGGTGCATTCAGTGCTTCGATTATTGCCTTTGGAATATGGAAGAAACAGAAGCATCTAAGGCTGTTAGGTATTGCCATATTTGGCGTAACATTGGTAAAGCTGTTTTTCTATGATTTGGCAAGTTTAAGTACTATATCGAAAACCATTGTTCTGGTAGCCCTTGGGGTCTTACTCTTGGCTACTTCTTTTCTTTATAACAAATACACGATTGATGAAGGTACAGATGATGAACATTAAACTGATAACAGCTATTCTTTTTTGTTTACCAATATTTGGACTTGGCCAAATGGATAGATATCAATATGTGAGGCCTATCACAAAATTGATTGATAGTGCACAATGGCAAAGAATAGATCTACCTTCAGATATTTATAACAAAACAAAAAAAAATCTATCAGACATCAGAATTTATCAAGTATTGTCAGACACAGATACGATGGAATGGCCTTATATCCTTGATGCATTTATAAATAAGTCGAAATCCAAAGAAGTTAAATTTCAATTATTGAACCAATCTAAGAGATCACTTGGGCAATCTTTTACATTCTATATGAAGAATAAGGAGATTATCAATGCGGTGTTTCTAGATCTTGGGAATTCTAACTTTGATTGGAAGGTGGCATTAGAAGGCAGCACAAACCAAAAATCATGGTCAACTATCTTGGATGATTATCGTATCCTAGCTATAAAAGGACCCAATAGTGATTATAGATATACCACATTGCACCTGCCAAAATCAAATTTTGAATACTATCGACTAACTATAAAAACAAAAGATGAGGTAAAACTGAGAAAAGCTACATTAAGCTATGAAGAAGTAGAAGAAAATAGATACCATGAAGTTAGCATAAAGACTCAAACAATTTCCATTGACAAAAAAAAGAAAGAAACAACAATAGATCTACACTTGGACCAATGGCATCAAGTTGACCAGATTCTGTTAAAAGTTAATGATAGGGAAGAATATTATCGTCATATCATTATCCAAGTTGTACATGATAGTACATTGATCGATAAAAAATGGAAATACCACTACCGTTCTATATACAGTGGCACGCTCAGTTCCTTACAGCGTTCACCTTTTAATATTAACGACGGGTTTGGAAAGGTATTCCGAATTGGAATAAAAAATCATGATAATCCTGTTCTTGATATAGCGTCTGTGACCTTAAATAATCGGATACGATCCATTTATTCCAAGCCTTCAACAGAAGATCAATTATTTTTATGTTATGGAAACAATGGTGCTTTGGCACCTAATTATGATTTGAAGTATTTTAAAGATGATATAGACCCAAACAGCACATCCGTATCGCTAGGTAAAGAATCATCCAGATCTTTCATTAAAAATAATAAAATAAAGCCACTTTTTGACAATAAATGGTGGCTATGGATTTTACTTGTCCCATTGGTCGTTGGCTTAGGATGGACTTCTTTAAGAATGCTAAAGGAGAAGTAGATTCATCTTTTAAATCTGCCTAAAGATATTTTCACTAGTTTTACATAAAATAGCAATTATGAAATATCTTATCATTCTTTTATTCAGTTCTATTATTTTTTCTTCGACAGCTGCACAAGAATTAGGATATGAAATAATGCCAACTTCCCGAAAAGGCATAAAGAAAGACGCTTTGTCTGACGCAACTAAACTAAGCGATATAAACCCTGACTTTCCAACTACATGGATCAATAAATATCACTTGGTAAAAATTACGGCAACATGTGGTGGGAATACAATATCTATTGAAAGCGAAAATGACCAATTGAATAAAAGTCAAATTCAAGCGTTAAGCAATGCAGACTTAGGCTCTGACATCAATGTAACTGTGAAATACAATCCCAAGAATTCTACTGAAGAAAATATTCGAGAAATAAACTTCACTTATACGATTGTTCCGGAAACAGAAGCTAGATTTACTGAAGATTACCAAGACCTTAAAGCTTACATCAAAACTCATGTGATCGATAAACTATCTGAGGATAAATTAAAAAACATCAAAAACGCCACAGTAAGATTTACTATTGACGAAGAAGGCAACTCAACTAATACTATCGTTGAAATATCTACTAAATTTAATGACATTGACCAACTACTCATCGATATGATCACAGACATGCCTGCATGGAAACCTGCGGCAGTAAAAGATGGATCAAATGTCAAACAAGATTTTATTCTGAATGTTGGATCTATGATAGGTTGCTAAAAATAGCTAGCAATTTTCAATCTAAATCATGATGTACGATGTCAAATGAAGATTCTGCTTTCGAAATCAACTTTATCGACCATATAGCCATAAGAGTCAAAGATTTCGAAAAGTCGATAGAATGGTATAAAAAAGTGCTTGGCTTAAAAAAGCACCAACTCCCAGAATGGAATCCCTATCCTATATTTCTATTGTCAAATAAATGCGGTCTTGCTTTATTTCCTGCCGTCGATGACACTCCAGACGATGCCATTAACTCTAAGGGAGTAAAAATAGACCATTTCGCCTTCAATGTATCTAACGATAATTTCCAAAAAGCGAAGAAAAAGTATATTGAATTAGGTCTAAAATTTACTGTGAAAGATCACCATTATTTTCATTCCATCTATACAAGGGATCCTGATGGTCATGTAGTTGAACTAACCACGATAATGGTAGATGAAGCAAGTTTTTACAAGAATTAATTTTAGGACTGGTCATAACTGAAAAAGGATGATAATAATTATCTTAATCTTAGCCATCATTTTATTTATCCTCTCTCTTATCCACTTCAACTGGGCTAGAGGCGGCATTTGGGGATTTGAGAATGCTTTACCTACCAATGAAAAAGGAGAAAGAATACTGAACCCACGTAAAATTGACAGTTTGATTGTTGGTCTAGGATTGCTTGGTTTTGCTTTCTTTTATTTGCACTTAAGTAGTCTATTAACACTTGCTATATTTGAATTAATTATGCATTACTTAAAATGGATTATTCCTTCAATATTTATGCTTAGAGCCATTGGCGATTTCAGATATGTCGGGTTATTTAAAAAGGTAAAGAATACCAAATTTGGAAGATTTGATACTTATTATTTCACACCCCTCTGTATTATAATTGTCATGTTAGGTCTTTTGATTGCTTATTGACAAATTCTACCTTGACACAAAGAATACGCTAAGAATTTTATGCACTGAATTAAGAATATCACCCTAAAAGGTGATGTACACCAAATTTTTGGGTTATAATTTTACATGACAATTTAACAAGTAAATAATAACTCATGAAAAAGCTCATACTAATTCTAATACTAGGATGTACTGTCATCCAAATTAGTAATGCACAGACTGACAAATTTCGATTTATGATCGATGGCAACCCATATCTAGATATAAAAGAAAATGCTGGTGGTTTTTATACTATTCACCAATACAATTCTCAAACATCTATGTTCTTTGGATATAATTCAGGGATTAATACTATTGAAGATCCTGGAGTATTTAATTCAGGGTCGAATAATACTGCTTATGGCTTCAATACATTGTCCTCTAATACCACTGGATTTCAAAATACAGCTATAGGTACCGCTGCCTTAGAGGATAATATATTTGGGAATGCGAATACAGCGGTAGGTTTCGGAGCAATGAAAAATGGCACAGGTGGGGGTAGTAATGTCGCAATAGGTCAATCTACCTTATATAAACTTGACTCAGGGATATATAATATTGCAATTGGCAATGCTGCATTTTTTAATACTAATTTTGGCGCCAGATCAATAGCAATAGGACAATCCGCTGGGTCAAATGATACTTCTTCAGTTGACAATGTTTATGTTGGGAATTTTGCGGGAAGAGGGACGAACTTAGCTACAGATGGTTACGATCGATTCAATAATGTTATGATTGGTTCATATTCGGGATATCTTTGCAAAACGAATGGAAATGTATTTTTAGGTTTCGAGGCGGGAAGAAATGCAAAAGTTGATAATCAATTGTACATCACAAATTCAGATACAGATAGCTTGAATACACTAATATATGGCCAATTTGATAATGAATATCTAAGGTTTAATGGAGTAGTAAATATAGATGGATTATACTCATTACCCACTACTGCTCCTACTTCTGGACAATATATCAGATATTCTGGTGGAACACAATTGTCTTGGGGAAATATAGATGCACCATGGTATTTTGGGACAAATGATGACGTATTATATGAAGATGGTGATGTAGGGATT
>CAXBGT010000180.1:0-11483 GCA_963975265.1 uncultured Saprospirales bacterium | reverse complement strand
TTGAATAATTTCCGGCTTCGGTAAATTCTGGCAGTGAATCGTTGCTAAAAAATTGATTCTCATGCATCCAAACGAATGAATCAATAGAACCATTAGCAGAGAAATTAAGATCAAACGATTGATTCTGACAGTTATAAATATCGGCGGATAATTCAATGATAGGTACTTCGTTAGATATCAAAACTTCCAAACTATCGATAGATTGGCAGCCATTGCTTGAATCTGTAGCTATGAAAGTATAAGTACCTGCTTCTACAATATTTACCTGCATCTGATCGCTAATTATAGAATCTTCAAAAATCCAAATAGCCTCCACATCATCACCTAAACCATTTACAATCAGAACAGTATCAGTACCGATATTTGAACAATCTAAATATACATCAACAAGGTCTTGCAGCGGAGGGGAGATTGTATCAATAACTACTGCAACGGATGCCTCCACAGTACACTCTATACCGTTAGTCGTCACTTGAGACGAAAGAAGGTACGTTCCTGGCTCTGTTACATTTAACGCCTCTTGACTGTAAGTATTTGTATAATAAGTCCAAGTATAATCTATATCTGTAATTATGAAGTTAGAAGTTGAAATAGGAATAAGTACAACTACCGAGTCAATACAAGTTATCAGTGAAGAAACATCAATTTCTATTTCTGTTACTATGTTTTCTAGCTCTAAATATATAAGACTATCGCAACCATACAAGGTAGTCGAATTGATTATATATGAATTTGGCAGTGTGTAAGCATTGTCAGCAACGAGGATATACTCCCCTTCACAAACTATCTCAGTAATATATACTGGTTCAGGAATTTCATGCACCGTTAATAGTGTATTTATTTGATATGAGCATCCATCCGCTCCAGGAACAAAATCTACAAAAAATCCAGATTCTGAATGCCCCAAATGCGTTTCTCCTTCGCAGATATTCACCTCATTGTATTCCATAAATGATGGTTCATAGATATTTACTCCTGGACAAATTACATGTGTATTTGAGGAGCCGCCAGTTGAAGAAGTGTAACCCCAGAATGCCATATTCGATCCACCAAAACAGTTATTTATAATATCATAAGATCCAGAAAGTACTAGTGCATTATCAAAATAAAGGAAATAAAGATTCCCTACTGGGTTCCACTCAAATAAAATAGTATGATCAAGACCGTCTTCGATATTTCCTAGCGCCACAGGCCCCTCTATGGAATTATTATGATTCATGTCTCCATTCACATTAAAAGCACAGTGATCATCAGACAGATCATTTAGATTGCCATTCTGCCATGTGTCAAATTCAAATATTGCAGAATTAGGCATACCGCCAGCTCCGATACCCTCTCCCGATCCTCCACAAAAATCTTGACCATTTGATTGGTAGACTAAACAAATACCATCCGCTCCAGATGCATTGTTGGTCCCAAAATTAGCTGTCATCTCATGTATTAAAGGAGCATTAAAGTCTATAGCGTTTTGAAACCATGCACAGCCTTGTTGATTATTCTGATTTTGAGTCAACTCTATACAATCTCCAACAATGCTTGCATCAGCGAAAGCTAGAAAATCTGGAATGACAGACAACGTTTCTACCAATTTAATCTCGAAAACTCCATTGGTACTTCCATTTTGCGCCCATACTCTAATGTAATATTTTACACCAGGAGTCAGATTATCAATGAATAGGAAAGGGTTAGTGTCCCCATTGCAATTATTATCAAGGACATTGTATAATAACTTTGGTTCAGTACAAGGACCAGAATAAATTGCAATTGCTGGATCTATCATGGTAATTCCATTTAGCAAAAGATAAAATCCGTTTGTAGGCATTACAAAAGATAGCCATGTGTCTGGACCTATATATCCTCCATATGGGGGAGCAGGTATTCCGGAATTTGTGGAACTATTATTATCAAACGTTAAAAAAGAAGGATCATTAGTGCTAAACAAGGGTGCTACACATGGATTATCAGCAGCAAGCAGATCAATGGGAAGAAAAACAATACATAAAAGACAAACAAGGTGTTTCATATTAAAACCATCTCACATTTCGTCACGTAATATACATAAGAAATGGCACATTCTGGATCAGTGCATTTTATAAGATTCTAAAATTGTTTACAATCATGATATCACAGAAGACTTTTACCTATTTAAAGATCCTTAGGTACCTTTTATTTTGCCATAAAAATGTAGTTTTGCATTACTAAATTGAATAAAATATGCATAGATATCTACTTATACTTTCGTTTCTAGTTTTTGCTTTACTTTCGAGTGCTCAAAATACCGTTGGTCTTCTCTCTTACGAACCCAGCAAAACATTCGATGGATACAATATCATATTTCCGCATAATCAACCAAACGTTTATTTGCTTGACAACTGTGGGGAGATCGTTCATATATGGGAAGATGAAGCAAACTTCAGACCTGGCAACACTGCATATCTAATGCCAAATGGAAATCTTATAAAAGCCAAAAGGGATGCTGTAGTGACCGATGATGCCATATGGGCCGGTGGCGGTGGTGAGATAATGGAAATCAGGTCTTGGGATAATGAAGTAGTATGGTCATATACACTTAATAACGAAAAATTTAGGTTACATCACGATATCGCCCCAATGCCTAATGGCAATATTATAGCTGTGGCTTGGGAACTTAAGACAAGAGAAGAAGCAATACAGGCTGGTCGGGATTCTATGACACTAGCACAAGATAAATTGTGGTCAGAATATATCTTCGAAATTAATCCTAATACAGATGAAATTGTCTGGGAATGGCATATGTGGGACCACCTTATCCAGGATTTTGATGCTACAAAAGATAACTTTGGTGTAGTTGCCGATCATCCTGAATTGGTTAACATCAATTACGATACGCATGATGGACACCCAGATTGGTTGCATGTAAATGCTATGGATTACAGCTTTGAGAGAGACCAAATTATTATCAGTTCCCCTTACTTTGATGAAGTTTGGATTATTGACCATACTACCACTACTGAGCAAGCTGCAGGTTCTACAGGAGGTTTTGGAAATAAAGGAGGAGACCTTATCTACAGATGGGGAAATCCTATAGCGTACAATTCTGGCACAGCAGACGATAGAAAATTATTTTTTCAACATGATGTACAATTCATAGATGATTTTGTGATTGGCAGCAATCCATATTACAATTCTATTGCAGTATTTAATAACAGAGTTGGAGCAGATTTTTCAACTGCAAACATTTTTCGACCTGACTGGGACATGTATGAGTTCAGTTATTTAAAAGGACCTGATGGATTATATCTTCCTTCTGAACATTCTGTGACCCTAACTCATCCTACTCCTCAAAAAATGTACTCAACAGGGCTGTCAAGTATCCAACTACTACCAAATGATAACTATCTACTTACATCAGGCAGAACTGGATATTCGTTCGAACTGACTCCTGATAATGAAGTGGTCTGGGAATATAAAACTCCATTGATTGCAGGTTTTCCAGCAACTCAAGGAGACACGCTTGCTACAAATAATAATCTCACTTTTAGAATGAAGCGATTCCCAAAGAGTTACTCTGCTTTCGATGGACGAGATCTGAGTTCTAAAGGCTGGATCGAATTAGAGCCTAATGAAATGCTCTGCGACGAGATCCTAGATATTGAAATATTGGAAGATCAGTATAATTTGACCCTTTATCCTAACCCTACTTCAAACTACTTAGTCGTTGATTGGGAGGCAGGAATGTACACTTACCTAGATATCTATAATGCTCAAGGTCAAAAAATAACAAGCATAATGCGTACAGGAGGTAGGGTTTATCTTGATGTCTCTGAATGGGAAGCTGGAGTGTATTTTGTTCAGATTGATAAGGTGAAGGCAGCTAAATTTGTTGTGAGAAGGTAATTTTGATTGTTGACTGCTGACTATTGACTATTGACTATTGACTATTGACTATTGACTATTGACTATTGACTATTGAGGTATGGCTCGGGCAGAGGCTTGTTAAGGCTTTTTTGCACTACCGCATTGCCCTCTCCATAGGGATATTTGTTAGTGGCTCGGGCTGTTAAATATGATATTTGAGCTAGCAACACCCCAATTAGAATCTTAGATAAAGCCTCATCTTGTAAGCGTAATGTAATCCAGCAACAATGTTTCTAGAAATGTGACTCGTTCTACATTTTCGAGATTAACGTTTAAATCAACAGCCATTTTATCAGATAGAGTTCTTAGAAATTTCCTGTTTTCATCGTTTGGTGTTTTATTGATTCGTGCAAGGGTATCTTTGACCAACATAAGGTCAGTATCGTTGTACATTGTTACATTTTGATAGGTTATCTCCCTTTTTTGATCTCCAAGCTTTACCAATCCTTTTAGGTCGTAAAAATTATCAGCCTTTAATTTGATAACCGTAGTCTGAGCGAGAATGTCTCCTATCCTCTGGTGCTTCTCGGTGGACGTTATATACAAAATAGCTAATAACCCTCCTGTGAACGTCACTTCCAGTATCCTGAATATCCAACGGAGGAAATAATCTCCAGATTTTGCACTTCTACCATTCAAAGTAACAACTTTGATTTTCATCATTCGTTTACCTATGGATTGTCCATTATTGAGTATTTCAAATATTAAATGGTAAAACGCAACCACAAAAAACACCAACACATACCAAAGAAATGTGCTTGCAATGGCTACAATTGACACGATGCCTACATAAAGCATCAAGATTGTAATGTCAATCAGCCAAGCTAAGATCCTATGCATAACAGATGCAAGCTCATATCGAACTGATATATTATGCGACGTAGAAATATCAATGTACTTCAAGGAAAATATTTTTTGATAATTGATTTGTAGATTGTAGTATCAATATACAAATATTCCTATTTTCACCATAGCAACCAAACTTTAAGACGTCTACCTAATATAAAAACAGGCGATTACCAGTACAATATCATTTGACAGAAACACAATTCATAGAAGAAAATAAAGATCAATGGCAGGAATTGCAGATTCTGCTTACAAGAAAAGATAAAGATCCAGACAAACTACACGATCTATTTGTCAAGGTCTCAAGCGATCTTGCTTACGCTAGTACTTTCTACCCAAAACGATCGGTCAGAGCATACCTCAATCAACTCACTCAGCAGGTATTCGACTCTATGGAAGACAAAAAAACGGAATGGAGCCTTGATGGGGTCAAGAATTTCTTTGGCAATCTTCTTCCAGCTGAAATGTATCGATCAAGAAAAGCTTTATTGGCCTCGTTCCTTATATTTTCTGTTGCTGTAATTATTGGTGTTGTTTCTTCCGCTAATAATCCAGACTTCTTGGCTGTTGTGGTTGGAGAAGATTATGTGGAGATGACAAATGAAAACATCAATAATGGCGACCCAATGGCTGTCTATAAAAGCTCAGAGCAATCTGATATGTTTTTTGCGATTACCATCAACAATATTCAAGTGTCCTTCTTATGCTTCATCTTGGGTATTTTTGGATCACTGGGCACTATTATTGTCTTATTTTCAAATGGCATCATGTTGGGTTCATTCCAATATTTTTTTTATGCAAAAGGGTTATTCGTAGAGTCCTTTTTGACCATTTGGATTCATGGGACTATTGAAATTTCAGCAATTATTATTGCTGGTGCCGCTGGTATTGTCTTAGGAAACGGTCTCTTGTTCCCCAAGACCTACAGTCGTGCAACTTCACTACAAATATCTGCAAAACGAGCTGTAAGAATTATTATTGGCACCATTCCATTATTTGTAATAGCAGGTTTTCTAGAATCATTTGTCACCAGATTAACGGACCTTCCTTCCTTTGTAAAATTGCTGATCATTCTCATATCACTTGCATATATACTTGGTATGTATGTATTATATCCATGGTGGTATAGCAAGTATATTTTAGTGGATAAAGGTCCAGTAGAAATTGTACCTGATAAAGTTGAATCGCTACTTTTCCAAAGAGATAAATTACGTTCATTTGCAGAGAACATGTCATTAGCTTTCTCCCAATTTAGAACACATTTTGGAATATTTCTTAAGCATGCTGTCATTCCTTTACTGCTTATCCTCATAGCTAGTTTGACAATTTATCAAAAGTTCATCACAGAAAATGTAGCGTACGGCATGGAAAATGATCTTCAATTTTATGTTGAAATAAACACGGTCCTACTAAACGGTGAATTAGGCGGTCTATTTATGTTCGTTGTCTATTGGTTATGCATTAGTTATGCTTTTTTAATCTTAAGTATGCTATATAATGAAGAAGAGTTGACATTTATGAATAAGCTCGCCCATATCAAATATTACTTTATTGGTGTCATGCTTGTTACCTTAATACCTATGGTGGTTGTTTATTTTTTAAGTCCATCATGGATATTTGTCCTTTTCTTGTTTGTACCTCCTATATTTTTCACCAAAATGATACATAGCATTTCAGAAGATGGTTGGGCAGCATGGAAACACCTTTCTCAAAAATTTAGTCTTTCCTATCAAAACTGGTTAGGACACATGTCTGCTGTATTTATCATAATCTTAATACATTTCTCACTTTACAGTATTATTCATTCTGACATAGGAGATTTCATTTTTGATTTTTTCTACTGGCATGAATTATTTGAAGGACTTAACGTAACAAAAGTTATTATTCTGACTATTGCATATTGCTTGGTACATATTCTTATGATGCCTCTTTATTTCTATCTTTTGTTAAATTTCTATTACTCAGGAGAATCAAAAACAAATGCTACGGACCTATGGAACAGATTTGAAAATTTCAACCAACAGTCATCCATATTTGAAGCGAAAGTATGAATAAAAGAGCGCTAGCATATCGTCTCTTATCATTCCTGAGTATCACTATGATGGTTGTACTACTCAATAATTCTTATGGTCAAACTCAAGAAAATAGAACACCTTATTCTCTTGACAAGTCTGAGCTATCAGACCTCAAAGCATTGGTCAAGTATGAAGAAACAAAACGAAAATTAGTTCCAAAGGAAAGAGAAAAAAGAGAAAAGAAAAAGAAGAAAAAAGAAAGTAAAGAAAGAGATTCTTCTAATTTGGGTGGTCTTGGCGTTATTCTGCAATACTTGCTTTACCTAGGAATCATCATATTAGTAGTTGTCATTTTAGTAATGGTCTTTTCAAATATTACCATAGAGAAAAAGCTAGACGCAATAGCTCCCCTTGATCTCGAAGACATAGAGGATTTAGAAACTATTGATGCAAAATCAGGCTTGGAGATAGCCTTAGATGCGGGCAATTACAGGGAGGCGGTACGTATGCTATTTATCCAACTCCTGCAAGTATTGGTTATTGAAGACAGCATCGAATGGAAACCCAAAAAGACAAACAGAGACTACCTTAGGGAAATGTCAGAACATAAAAAAGTGATCCATTTCAGAGTTCTTGTAATGGCATACGAACGTGTATGGTATGGATCTGAAGAGATTGACAGGCCTTATTATGACCTTTTGCGTAATGATTTTGAACGATTTTATTCTACACAAGACTTAAAACTTGATCATGAAGGATAGATCCAATGTTATTATACTCTGCATCTCATTGTTACTTGTATTGCTAGGTTTTTTATTTTTCGAAATTAGAAACATACCCGATGTGAAATGGCAAGAAAAATTCGATTATGAGGACAAAGAACCTATGGGGTTGTTTGTTTTCAAAGAATTAGTAACTCGATACTTCAAAGGCATCGATAGTGAAATACTAAAAGAATATAGAGATACAGCAGCAAATAATGGACTCTATTTCTATGGTCACAATCCATCTAGTAATCTGAATATAGACTCTTTACTAACTATTATAGATAAAGGAAACGATGTCTTTATATTCTCAAATCTCTTTCCTTATGATTTGAATGATACCATTGACAAATGGTATACATCAGAATATCAGTTTTCAGACACAGTCAAATTCAATTTTACAAATGATAGTCTCGCATTTGATTCTACTCTTATTTATCAGTTTGTAGATAAAGAATTCAGTCCTATTTCCAAAGACTATCAATTATTGAGCTCCCTGAACTCCAACTACGATTATTCAGATAACAAGCATCTTGTAACCGCAAATGATAGTCTAATTCTGCTGGTCAAAATTCCATTTGAGAATGGAAATTTATTTTTTCATGTGTTGCCACAATTGTTCAATAATTATTCCTACAGACAATCTCAGATGTTTGATTATACAGAAAAGATGTTATCATATTTTGATCCTGAGTACGTTGTATTCTTAAATAGGCTGACGCGTCTAAAACATTTACCTTCAGAGCATCCTTTACAATTCATTATGTCTTCTCCCCCATTGAAAACAGCCTATTATCTTTTTGTGCTTGGCTTATTTCTATATGCAGTATTTGGAGGAAAGAGAAAGCAAAAATCGATACCTATTACTGACAAAAATGAGAATACTTCGCTTGAGTATATTGCAACGGTAAGTCAACTGTTCTACCAGCAGGACCAACATGAAAAATTAGTAGCTCATATGAAGAGTATCTTTTATCATAAAATGGAACAGAAATATTTTATTAAAAAAGACAATCCTGAATATCTAGAAATTTTAACAAAGAAGTCCAAAATACCTAAATCAGATTTGCAATATATTCTAGATAGATTCCGTAATCTTGATGAAAATTATTCATTCAGAGGAGATCAATTGGTCAGCCTCAACAAGAGGTTGGAGCAGATATATCAATTTATTAACAAAAACCAAAATACAAAAGCTCATTGGCTTCCTAGAGAATAATACGGGACAATCCCTACCAAAAGCTATTACATTATCTTACGCCAAGAAATTTTAGATTTAGAAGTGGGAGATAAAAATTAAAGAAAAACAAATAAACCTATGATAGACGAACACAACAATTTACCGCCTTCAGAAGGAGAAAACAACCTAAATGCTAGCAACCTAAATGAAGATTCTGTTGAAGAAATGCATAGGCTTACTACTCCATCAGTTGAAGATACTACGTCAACTGACTACGTATCTTCGAGATATCAAGTTAGTGCAGAGATGAATTACTTTATGGAAAAAGTGCGTTCGATTAAGAATGAGTGCAAGAAAATGGTTGTCGGCCAAGAAGAAAATATTGAGCTCATTTTGACATGTATTCTTGCTGGTGGCCATGTTTTATTGGAGGGAGTTCCAGGAATAGCTAAAACACTGACTGCAAAAGTGCTATCAAAAGCGATAGAAGCTGACTTTGCTAGAATTCAGTTTACTCCTGATCTACTCCCATCAGATATCATAGGAACATCTATCTATAAGATGGATACCTCAGAATTCAAATTCGAAAAAGGCCCCGTTTTCTCTAATGTAGTATTGATCGACGAAATCAACCGGGCACCCGCAAAAACACAATCCGCTCTTTTCGAAGTAATGGAGGAAAAGCAAATATCGTATGATGGCATACAATATGAAATGTCTTTTCCATTTGTAGTAATAGCAACGATGAATCCGATCGAGCAAGAAGGAACATACAAGTTACCAGAAGCGCAATTGGACAGGTTTCTAATGAAACTCAAACTCGGATATCCAGATTTGAATGAAGAAATCAATATCCTCCAGAAGTTCAAAGATGATGTCCATAAGCCAGATCTAAGTGTAGTCAATGCTATGGTAACACCAGAGGAACTTTCCAAAATGCAGGACGTAGTCAGGAACGTGCATGTTGAAGATCAGTTGTACAAATATATTTGTGAATTGGTACAAGAGACAAGAAATCATGGGAAATTGTATTTGGGTGCATCTCCAAGATCATCACTCGCTATCTTAAAAGCTGCAAAAGTGAATGCAGCGATGCTAGGCAGATCATTTGTGATTCCGGATGACATTCAATATGTGGCTCCACATATTATCAACCACAGATTGATTCTTACTCCTGATGCGGAAATGGAAGCCATTACTCCAGAATCAATTTTAAAGGAGATCATTGCAGAATTAGAAGTTCCTAGATAGACACTTAAAGAGAATCAATGAATCTGTACCTCAAAAGAAGATTTTATATTGGTATAGCAATATGCATAGTTGCATTTTTGCTAGGATACTCCTACCCTATTTGGTATGAAATAGGATGGTGGTGTATTAGATTACTGGTTTTTCTAGTTGTAATTGACTTTTCTTTATTAAAATATAATTCAAAGAAAATACATATCTCAAGGAATGTCTCAGAAAAACTTTCATTAGGAGATATTCAACATATCCAATATGAGATCATAAATGAGAGCAAAATTCCCCTGCAGTATGAACTTACAGATGAACTCCCGATGCAATTGCAACATAGAAACTTCATACAACAATCAAACATAAGTGCTGAGGATCGTAAAAAAATAAAATACAGAATTAGACCCACAATAAGAGGCGTTTACAGTTTTGGCAAATTACATACCTATGTGAATTATCCATTTCTTGGTCTCGTACAAAGAAGAATATCTGCAAATTTAGATCAAGATGTCGCGGTATATCCTTCTTTCATTCAAATGCGTAATTTCGAACTCCAAGTATTTTCTCAGACTGCTAATATGTCTGGGATAAGAAGAGTCCGGCAAATCGGTGAAAATGATGAGTTCGAACATATCCGTAATTATGTTCAAGGAGATAACATAAGATCTATCAATTGGAAGGCCACTTCTAGAAATGGAGAATTGATGGTGAATCAGTATGAAAACTCTAGATCCCAAATGGTGTATTGCATCATTGATAAAGGTCGGTCTATGAAAATGCCTTTTGGTGGATTGACACTTTTGGATTATGCTGTAAACACTTCATTAGTTCTATCGAATATTATTCTCAAAAAACATGATCGAGCTGGGTTAATCACCTTTTCAGATAAAATTGGTGCAATAATAAAAGCCTCCGCTCAACATAATCACCTCCAAAAATTGACAAGCTATCTTTATAATCAAACAACTGGATTCAGTGAATCTAATTTTGAATTGTTATTCTATACTCTTCGTTCACAACTATCAAGACGAAGTGTGCTATTATTCTTTACTAATTTTGAGCAACCAATTGAATTGAAGCGAAATCTTAAATATCTTAAATCCCTAAATCAAAAGCACCTATTAGTTGTCATCATGTTCAAGAATACAGAATTAGAATCCGTAAAAGACATGCCGACAACCAAAATGAAGGATATATACTATAAAACTTTCTCTCAAAAGGCCCTCATGGAAAAAGAAAAAATCGCTGCAGAAATAAAGGCTAATGGAATACAAGTTATTCTGACAGCGCCTGAAGATCTTTCAGTCAATACGGTAAATAAATATTTGGAGATCAAAGCTAAACGAATGAGGTAGGCGAGTTGATAAATTCACTTCGTAATCGGTCTTTCACACCATAATGACATTTACCATCCAAAATCATTTCAATCAAATTCGCTAACATCTTACATAGGGATATTCGCAAAAAGCGAAAACCCTTATAGATTAAAAGTTCCCATCACTTTACTTCTGAACTATTACTCGTTTTGTGAATATTTTCTCGTAA
>CAXBGT010000179.1:0-11653 GCA_963975265.1 uncultured Saprospirales bacterium | reverse complement strand
GATATATCGATCATTGCTTCTCGACAGAACACACAACCGAAATGCCTCAAAAAAACCAACAAAACAGGCATCTCAGAACTTGCATCAACAAGACTTCTTCCTCTATTTGTTACTATGTTAGAAATATTGTGAATGTCCTGCATTAAGTACTTGGTTGTTTTTTAGAATAACAAACTATTTGGATTAAAGTTGTTTCCGGCTTCAACTAAAATTCAATTATAAGAAAATTGCTGTCTGGAATGGTAAATGAAGTACGAATGGTTTTAGAAATCACGGTATAACAGTCGTAGTTGTGACAATTAAAATTAGTAGTCTGATTTTCTCTTCTCATTTACTATGTGAAGAAATCTCATTTGTAACTCATTTGTAACTCCCCTAACTCATCTTTGCATTATCATTTAAAAACAAACAGTAAAAATAGTTAATAATGGCTAATAAAAATTCGAACCTTAACATGTTAGTAAAAAACAAAAAAGCAATATTCAAATTTGGTTGTGCTGTGCATGACGAATTGATTGGTGCATCTAACCTATTGATTGATGAAACAGTTAATACGGTTTCAAAATCTCAGAAAATAGCTGGTAAAATCATCAAAAATGGTGAGCCTATCGTAGCTAAGCAAGTAGAAATGACTATCGAAACAATAGCTGAAGTAAAGAACCTAGCTGTAAAAGGTGGGAAAAGAGCACTTAAGCTAATCGGAATGACTAAAGAGTTTAACTCATTGACAAAGACAATCAGTAAAAAAGTAGATGCGATGCCTACAGCTGAAGACTTGATTGACAATGCGAAAGATTATGTAGCTAATGCAAAAAGTGATGTAGAAAAAACAATCACCAAAGCAACTGATTCAATAAAAAAAGTAGCTGCAACCGCAGAAAAAACAATTGAAGCTAAAACAGCTGAGATTACTAAATCTGTAAAGACTAGTTCTGCGAAAAAATCCCCAGCTAAAAAACCAACGACAGCTAAAAAAACGACAGCTAAAAAAGTATCTGTAAAGGCAATTAAGCCAGCGACAAGAAAAGTAGCAAAAAAAATAGTTAAAAAAGTAGTCGCTGCTAAACCGGTTGCTAAAAAAGTAGGAGCAAAAACAGCAGTAACAATAGCAACTAAGACTGTAACAAAGGCGGCTCCTAAGAAGACAGTAAAAGCTGAATCAAACACAGATTTGACTAACATTAAAGGGATCGGTCCTAGTTTAGCGAATATTATGAGTGCAAATGGCATCAGAAATATTGCTGAACTAAAAGTAGCAACTCCAGAAGCATTAAAAATGGTGGCAAATAAAGCGGGAAATAGATATGCTTCTTTTGATACTAACCTTTGGATAGAAGGTGCAAAAGCATCAAAGTAAAATAGCCCGGTTGGGAGTTCAGATTATTTAACAAACAAAAAAAATAACCAGAAATGGCAAATAATAAATCAAATAAGGCAGCAAACACATTCGTAGAAGCTGCAAAAGAGAGAATCGTAATGTTCAATAAATTCGTAATAGACACTGCAGAAGAAGTAGTTGATATGGGAATCAAAAGAACTGCAGACTGGCAAGGAGTAGCAGAAAAAGCAATCCAAGGAGGTCTAAAAGTATCAGCAAAACAACAAGATCTTGTTTTTGACGTATTAGAGTCTGTAAAAGGTCAGATTGTAACGGGTCAGAAAAAATTGACAAAACTGTCAAAGTAAGATTAAGCAAAGTGATAGATAGTAAGTTGATAGTAAGTTGATAGTAAGTTGATAGTAAGTTGATAGTAAAGGTCAGTGCTCAATAGAGTTCTGACCTTTTTAGTATCTAGTAATCAGGTGTTAAGTGATAAGGTCCTAGGAAAATTAGTACTAATAAAATCACCTTTCAGTATATAGTCGTAGACAAATTTAAAAAGAAGTAATATATTGAGCAGATATATAAATACATCGATGTCAAAAAAAGTAGACAGCATAAAAAGACCTTCATTAATATGGAGTCTAACAGAAGCATCCCGAGCACTTTTGGAATTGGGGCTTCATTTTCCCTATCGATGGACAAGTCGGTTGCCTAAAAATGGAGATAAACACCCTGTGTTAATACTCCCAGGTTTTTTAGCGAGTGATACTTCTACTGTACCCTTAAGAAAATTCATTTTCAATCTTGGTTATACTGTATATGGATGGGGAGAAGGTCGAAATTTAGCAAGTGTAGAATATCTAGATTTGTTAATTTCTCGAGTAGAAAAACTTTATGCAGAACATGGACAAAAAGTAAGCCTTATTGGGTGGAGTTTGGGCGGTATTTTCGCAAGACAGATCGCAAAAGCTAGACCCCATATGATCAAACAAGTGATTACTATGGGTTCTCCTTTTAAAGGAATAACAAAGCCAAATAATGCTAAATGGATGTACGATCTTATTACAAAAGGAGAAGGTACATCGCGGATAGATCCAGATTTAATAAAAGATATTCCCCTTCCTGCACCGTTGCCCACAACTGCTATATACTCTAAAGAAGATGGCGTTGTACCATGGGAGGTTTGTCTTGAGCAAGTTGAGACAGCTATCCATCAAAATATACAAGTAAGAGGCAGTCATCTAGGTCTTGGTGTTAATCCTAGTGTATTATGGATTATCGCTGACAGACTTAATCAATGTGAAGACAACTGGAAACACTTCGCGCCTGGCACTAAGCTTGAAGACTATTTCTTCTACCCTAGCATAAAATCCGCTTAGAATTTTCAAACTCAAATCGAATATAAATTGATCAATCAACTAATATCAAAGCTCAATCTGCCGAATGTCAAGTCTGTATCAGGCATGGATGCTACCTTTCTATATGGTGAGACTCCAACCAGCCCGATGCATGTGGGAAGTGTAGCTATACTGGAAGGTTCATTGGCTTTTAAAGATTTCAGAAAAGTTATCGCGTCTAGGATTCACCATATCCCTAAATTCAGAAGGAGATTGATGCATGTGCCGTTCAGTATTGATCACCCGTATTGGGTTGATGATCCTGACTTTAATATAGACATGCATATCAATCATGTAGCATTGCCTAAACCTGGAGATTGGAAACAATTAAGAAGGATGGCCTCAAAAATATTCAGTGAACCTTTAGACCATTCTCGACCTTTATGGGAGTTTACTTTTGTGGAAGGCTTGGATAATGTATCACAAGTAAAACCAGGTTCGGTGGCAATCATTTCGAAAGTACATCATGTGGCTATTGATGGTATGGCAGGTGCAGGACTATTGGCCGTTCTATTTGATTTCGGACCAGATGCTCAACCAATACCTGAACCGAAGCCATTTATGCCAAAACCATTGCCTAACGAATTGAGTATGATTTTGAAAAGTACACTTGGGTTTGCAATGTCTCCTCTAAAATTTCCGAGGATAATCAAGGATACTTTGGAAGCTACTGTCAAAGCGGGTTTTGTGACTCGTGCACAGCATCTAGACTTACCAACTGCACCATTTACCGCTCCTAAAACACCAATAAACGGAATCATCGCATCCGAACGAAAATGGAATACTTCTATCATCTCTCTTGAAAGAGTGAAAGGGCTGAAAAATATCATGGGAACCACAATCAATGATATTTTGCTAGCTATTTGTGCAGGAGCACTTAGACGTTACTTATTAGAAAAGAAAAAGTTGCCAAAAAAGCCTATGGTAGCTATGGTACCAATCAGCACACGAAAAGAAGGTGATGGAAATGATGGTAATAAATTATCCGCTATGCTTGTCCAATTAGCCACGCACATAGAAGATCCGATAGAACGGTTAGAAAAAATATATGAAAATACGATTAAAGGGAAGACTTACCAAGGAGCGGCAAGTGCAGATACGCTTTCTAATTTAGCTGAAACAGTTCCATTTGGTGTAGCCAATCAAGCTGCAAGATTGTACTCTAGATATAGAATAGCCAAGATGCACAATCCTGTTTTTAATGTCGTTATTACAAATGTACCCGGCCCACAAATACCTATCTATCTTCATGGTCATAAACTTCAGCACATTATGGGTATGGCACCTATTATTGATGGAATGGGATTAATAATAACTATTTTAAGTTATGACGGTGAGATCACTATCAGTCCAACTTCTGACAAGAACTCTATGCCAGACATGACACTTTTTTCAAAGTATATTCTAGATTCTGCAAATGAATTGGAAGAACTAATCCTGAAACATAAAAAAGAAATCAAAGAGAAAAAAGAGAAGATCACAAATCCTAAAGCTAAAGGAGCTAATATTACAACTTATTTTACTAAAGTGAGAAAGTTTATCAAAGCAAACCCCAAGTCATTCAAGGGCCTAGCGGGAGAAGTGCAATTCTTGATAAAAGGCCCATCGCCTTCAGAATATGTGTTAAATCTGAATGTTAACCCTCCTACTGTTCGAAAATCTAAAACAGCTGATGCCGTCCTTTCCTTAACGATTCAAGATGTACACTTAAAGAAGATCGAAGCAGGTTCTTTGGATTATGAATCAGCAATGGTTCAAGGTCGATTAGTAGTAACTGGAGATGAAGAGTTAGCCAAGAAAATAGCAGGAGTGATGGGGCAAGTTTGATGCACAGAAACACATGAAAATAAAAAATCAAAAGGACAAAGATCTCCTTACTGCCAAGATTATTAACGACTATGATATCGATATCAATAAATATCGAAATGATGACGTAGCATCTGCTTTTGCTGAGTTATTAATCTTTCCAAAATATGTTATCAATTGGGGGATTAGACCAATTATTATTTCCTTGATTCTATATATAATTGGTTTTAGTCTTATCGATTTGGACAATAGTCTAGATTTTATTGCATATTTCTCAATTGGTTTTTTGTTGTTTTTTCTATGTGGTTTTCTATTTGCAATTGTTTTCCTCATTCGTAAAATGAAGAATGATATGGGGTCCATTATGGAATATAGCATAGGTATTCTAAAAGAAGCCACAGAAGACATTTCTGATCTCAATGAGAAATTGAGTCGCTCCGAAAAGAAAGAAGGTATAAAGCTACTATATCTTGGAATTATGCATATCGTTACTATTCCTTCAGTGACCAGTGCCATTAGAAAACAATATACTTTTATCGGTTTTCCTTTAAGTTGGATCATTAAGAAATTTCTTACTGCTGTTGCAAACGCAGTAACTGTTAAGGATTTAGAAAAATCTGTAAAGCTGTCATACTCTAAAAAAAACAATACCTACCAAGATGAAGTAATTGAAGTAACAACGAGTCATAAAAGCATGCTTCAAAAGGTTGTTGATTTGACAGTTTCAATTATTGAGTTTCCGTTTAAGTTTTTACTTGTTCTTGCGCTACTAGCATTGATAGGTCTAATTTACATGGTGCACTAGCAGGCTAATTAATTCCAATCAATCATTTACGAACAGTCATCACCTGATAAAACATGTGTCTGAGGATAATTCTGACAAAGCAAATAAGTAATTATCGCACCAAAATATAATCGTCAGAAATAATTAGACAATCTGTATTCAATTGTCTTTATCGTCATAATTTTAGCATTAGAATAATTTATAAACTTTACATAAGGCAAACCATATTTTGGTAAACAAGATCATGTTCCTTAATTTAGTCAAAATTATCAAAATAAAACATAATATATAAAAACCTCCAAAATTAAAATGAAAAGAAGAACATTTCTTATAGCAGCAGGTACAGTTGGAAGAATAGGTGTGGCATCAAGTGCCGCTTCAGTAACCCCTATTTACAGGAATATCAATACAAGTGTTTTACTTTCAGAATTTATTTCACCCGTAAAAATAATGCTAGACAAACTGGTCGATGACGTAACTGAAAATATCATGTCATTAGGCTTAGATTCAAAAATTGCAAAACGTTTAGCAATACCCGTGCACATTATAAGTAAGGACTCTTCAAAGGGAAATCAAAGAATTGTCTATAAAAATAAGGCAGGCCAAATAATATCTATTTCGACTAACAACAATATTGAAAAAGTTACATTTCTACAATCGGCTTAAAGTGCTACGTTATCCCAACATCCATGTGATTTAATAGATGTCATTCATTTGAGTATTGCATATTTATGGGAGTAATAATACAACACTGTTCTAAACAAATACAATAAAGGTTCATGAAGTATTTAATGAACCCTTTATTTGTAATTTATATTAGAATAATTCAATATTTAAATTTTCAGGAACCGTCTAACCGTAAATTCTTCACCGTAAATAAATTTTATAAAATAAGCTCCACTTTGCAATGCATCGATATCTAAGATTGCAATATTACCAGCAAAATCAATAGTTCTTGAAATAATAATTTGACCTTTCATATCTGAGACTGAAATATCAATTTGATAATTATTCCCTATTTCTCTAGTAATCGTTAATCTATCAGCAGCCGGATTAGGGCTTATTTGCAATTTTTTGAATACTGGATTAGCAGTATAAGTGAGAACTTGCTCTACTGAAACTTCACATCCATTAATATCTACAATGTTAATGATATAATCACCTAATTCAAGATTGCTGAATGTTGTACTATCTTGGAATGTCAATTTATTATCAATTGAATATGAATAAGGTTCCGTACCACCATCCGCCACGACGGTAATAGTGCCATCCGTTCCATTACCAGGGTCATAATCTATCACTTCTCCGTTTAATTCATTTGGTTCATTTATATCCACTTCAATTTCCACCAAACATTCAAAAGAATCAACAGCTGTAAGCGTATATTGTCCTGATGCCAGATTAATAAAATTACTATCAGGATTTGATTCTCCATTAATAAACCAATTGATATTTCCTATCGAGTTAGGTATATTCAAAACATATAGTCCATCAGCTTCCCCATTGCATGAAACATCAGAAAATCCTGTGCCTGCTATTTTTAATGAGCCTAATTGTCCAATGTTAACCAGTACTGACATAGAACACCCAAGACTATCTTCCACAGAGAATGAATAACCAGCTGACATCAATTCCGCAAACTCTCCATCTGATTGGATCCCGTTTTGTTCAAAGACATATTCCCCTAATCCTCCTGAAGCCGAAAGGGAAACATAACCCATTATCCCTTCTGGACAATTTACTGACGCAACAGAATCTATCGATACCTGTACAGCTGTGTTTTCGACTATCACAATCGTGTCCTCCAAAATGCATCCTAGGGAATCAACTATAGTCAAAAACATATCTCCGCCTATCACATTGCTGATCAAAACTGACGAACTATCTTGTATGACAACTCCATAGGGTACTATGATATCATACGGTGAAGTTCCACCAGATATATTAAACGAAACTTCACCAGTATCACCTCCAAAACAATCCACACCCACTAAGTTTTTAATTTCTAAGTTCAACGTTTCTGGTTCGGTAATTTGTATTAATATGTTAGCAGAACATCCTACCGAATCAGTAGCTGTAATTATATAATTATCTGCGCCAAGGTTTCCAAACAAAGTAGTGCTGACCTCAGGTTCACCATTAAGACTATAGTTCACATCTCCTTCTCCACCCATAGAAGAAACAATGACAGATCCATTTGTTGCACCAAAACACGTGACATCAATCTGACTATCAATTTCAATTACTAAATCTGATAATTGCTCTATTTCGAATTGTAAAGTGGCAGCACAGCCTGTACTATCACATGCTGTTGCAACATAAATCCCAGCTGGCAAATCAAAAGTATCCGATGCACCTACAAAACCATCAACTGAATAAAAAACGGATCCTTGAGCTCCTATTAAATCCAAAATTACTTCCCCATTTTCACCGCATGAAGCAGATGTTATTGAGGTTGACACCAAATCTAAAGATGCCGACTGTGTAATTTCTACATTCAAAGAGGCTGAACATTCATGCATATCAGTAACAACAATATTGTATGTCCCAGCTTCTAAATTATCATACATACCGATCGTATCATTGGTTTGTCCGTTGAACGAATACAGGTACTCTGGATTTCCACCTGTTACATTTACCGTAATTACTCCGGTGGAATCTCCTGCACAATTCACAGCTATAACATCGGCTGTAATTACCAATACTTCTGGTTCAGAAATGACAAACGAGATCATTTCTATACAGTCATTTTCGTCTTGTACTTTTACAGAATGTAAGCCAGCAGTAAGAGAAGAAAAATAATCAAAAACATCAAAATCTCCATCATCAAGTGCATAAGTATATTCCCCTACGCCTCCTAAGGCAAATGCTGAGGCAGAACCATCAGAATCACCAGGACAAGTTACACCAACAACATTAGTTACCGTTAATAGAAGATCTGGAGGAGAGTTGATATTCGCGGTAACTTGAGCTTCACATCCATTATCGTCAATAGCTGTGACAACATAAAAACCAGAAGGCAACCCAGTAAATAATCCAGATGATTGTTCTGAACTACCATTTATTGAATATGAATACCCAGAGACGACAGTACCACCTGCTCCTTCTACTTCTATACTCCCTTCGAGTCCACCAAAACAAAGATTATCCATCGAACTTATTAATGTATTTGTCACTAAAGGCGGATTGATAAGTGTCACATTTACAGTGGATGTGTTTTCTAATCCGTCCATAACAGTAATTATATAATCTCCAGCAGGTAATGCAGCAAAAATGTTACTGTCTCCAAAAACACCTCCATTTATAGAGTATGTGTATGGTGCAACCCCCATGGTAGCAAGAACTTCGATTGCACCATTTTGATCATTGTTACATAAAGGATTAGTAAATGAAATTAGCTCTAGTTCTACTAACGTAACTGGCAGACAAGTAATCGTAACATATCCATCAAAGTTAAATCCTTCTCCGTTTTCACCAGGAGTTCCAGATATGAACGATCCAGAAAAAAGGTCTGTAACAAATGAATCGCCTCCTTGGCCTTCAAAAGTGTCTCCTCCATCACCTCCTCGATATCCTCCGCCACCGCCACCAGCATCTAGGTATCCGCCACCGCCACCGCCGAAACCGATTCCTCCTCCTCCAGCACTTTGACTACCTTGGCCTCCATTACTTATACCAATGAGACTTCCCCCTTCACCTCCACTGCTATTATTTCCGTTAGTCCCAGATTCACCAAATCCTCCACCGCCTGAACCTTCAATTCCAACACCTCCTTGTGCTATACTATTAGTATTAGCTAAACCACCTTGCCCTATATCTAGAAATCCTCCACCGCCTCCCGCGCCAGCAGCTATAAGTACTTCATTATTATTCATAACAACAGCGGAACCTCCTCCACCGCCACCCGCTGCAGAACTGCCCGTTCCGTCATGACCTGATGCGCCGACTAAAACAAATAAATCAGAAGAAGCTGGCACTAAATAACTAGCTTTCAAAATCGCTCCTTGCCCCCCTGCAGAAGAAGGGTTTGTTCCCCATTTGAAATCGCCACCATCTCCTCTCACTTCTATCTCGATTATATAGTTAGCAGATTCCGTTGGAATAATAAAATTAAATGCTCCAGGGTCAGCGAAAGTCACACTTTCAAAACATTGAGATTGTACGTTTGAGAATTGACATACTAATAAGAATGTAATTGATAGCTGTAACAAATAATGCGGCGAAACCTTGGGGAGTAGAAGGAATGGATTTTTCATTAGCAAATTATTTTTTAGAAGAATTCACTTGCAAAATACTAATTCTTTAGTTGTCAAGCTTATACAAATAAGAAAAGTCTGTATTATAAATAGCGAAGTAAATAATGGTTTCCTCTAATAATGATGTTGAATTGTCTTTGATTGGAATCTAAAAGTGATAACTATTGATTGGCTTTCGCTGAAAACTAGCAATTTGAGTGAATGGAATCGGGTTTACCGTTCGATAGACTTTGTTGAGAACAATCCTTTTTTTTACTAAATAAAATTATTGAATAAGAGCAACAGAAAGGTAGAACAAGCGTGCAAATGAACAGAACAGTAGCTTGTAGAGTTTTCTACGACGAACGTACTACACTTGTCTCATTGCGTATTTGTAAAATCTCGCAGCAATTAATTCCCCATGTTTACCATTCATGAAATAATAAAAGTATTTTTGGTAATTGAATGAATAAATATGTATCAAATGGTCAGCTATCAAATCAAGTTTTTCGACTACATCAAAAAGAGAAGGTCTAAAGAAGAATTGCTTAACACTTTAATGGAAACACTCGTCATCAAACGAGGTGCTGCGTATAAAAGAATCAATGGTGAGACAGCACTTACGGCTGAAGAGATGATCAAGATCTCACAGGCATTTGGATTTTCACTTGACACTGCAACTGGGAGCAATCAGTTTCTATCCTTTGAGCATCCGTTCATGGGGGAAAACTCTTCGATAGATTTTTTGGATAGGTATTCTTTTTATCTTAAGCCATTATTGACCAGCAAAGGTGAATCTACTTTAACTTACATGGCTAACGAGATTCCCATTTTCTATTATTTTTCACATAAATATGTATTCAATTTCTTACTTTCTGTTTGGAATCATTTGCACTGGGATGAAGAACGATTGTGCATCAAAGAAAACCAATCTATCACACCACAGTTAGAGTATTTAAGAACGGAAGTTTCTAACTTTTATGAATCTCATCCAGTGACAGAAATCTGGAATAGCAATATGTTATCGAATCTATACCAGCAGGTATTATTCAGTGTAACCATTCGTGCTTTCGAAGATATTAGATTTATTAGAAGCTTAATTATTGATATTGAAAAACTAATTAATCGTTTACAAGAGCTTGCGGGTTCTGGTCAGAAGTCAGCCAAAAACTCTTCCAACGTTACCATTTATCTTAATGAATTTGGAAACTACCAAAACCTTGCCTTGTATCAGTCTGAAAAAATGTCTGTTACTTTTGTCGGGTTTGATATGCCACATTTTGTAGTGTCCTACAATGAAACCTTTCACGAATTTTCGAGCCAATGGATAAATAAGATTAGAAAGCGTTCAATTCTTATAAGTTCAGAAGGATATCAATTCAGAGAACTATTTTTTCTAAAAATGAATAAGGATTTTATTGATTTTAAAGATAGAGTAGATAAGCTTGTCGCTGTATATTACACATAACCGCTGCCTTCAATAAATAACACATGGATTATATACAAAGCATTGGAATAATTGCTGCCATTCTTACGACAGCATCTTTTCTACCACAAGCTGCCAAAGCAATTAGAACTAAGGATACAAGGGGAATATCACTCACCATGTATAGCTTATTTTTTCTCGGGGTTACGCTATGGCTCATCTATGGAATACTTGTCAATGACTTGCCAATAATATTAGCTAATGGGGTGACTTTCATACTGGCAGGTACAATCTTAATTTTAAAATTAAAGTATAAATAATTACAGCAGTAAAATTGATGGGCTATTTGTTAATCCCTATATCAATTCAAGTTCTAGAAAGTATATCAATGAAAGATTCATTTGAATATTTAGGGGTATTCAAAAGTAAGAGTCTTTAATTACTTTTAACTATAATCTTGTGCATCCAATATATTTTTTACGATTGTTCTTTTTTGGCGGCATATCTTCCATCGGCCTTAGCTGGCATAGTTTTTTGAGAGGGAAATTGCGTAAAGAACAGAACCATGTTTGAAATGGAGCTTGCGGAATCGAGTTTGGAGCTATTTAGTCAATTTTCTTTCAAAAAGCGTGAAGTGCTAGGTAAAGCCTAGAGTTTTTTGTTTCGTTTTTTTGTCAATGA
>CAXBGT010000178.1:0-11713 GCA_963975265.1 uncultured Saprospirales bacterium | reverse complement strand
AGGAAGTATTTTAATAAGTTGTGTTGATCCTTGTAATGTTATCACCACTGTAAATACTTGTGCTGGCTCACTTAATGGAAGTGTAACAGTTAATGTTCAGGATGGGTGTAATTACTCTTGGACAAATAGTTCAGGTGCTGTCGTTGCAACCACAAAAAACTTAATTAATGTAGGCGTAGGGGTATATGAATTGACAGTTACTTGTGACGGTGTGATTTCTTGTACATTAACAACACAAGTAAATGCATTAGTTGGTCCAACGGTTTCAGGCTCAACTACAAATGCTGCATGTGGAGATCTAGGTGCAATTGATGTATCTGTCACTGGAGGAAGTGGAAATTACGATTACAATTGGAATCCAACACAAGCGAACTCACCTAATATTTCAAACCTAATTCCTAATACATATAACTTGACAGTTACAGATACTGATTCTGGCTGTACAATCACGGCATCTTTTGATATTGAAAACATAGAGACAGAAATCGTGATTAACAGCGCTGATGTCTCAGATGAAACTTGCCTAGAAGAAGATGGTTCTATATCACTTAATGTAAGTGGTGGTTGTCTACCTTATGAATATATGTGGTCTAATAATGATATTGGAAATACGCCAAATGCAATGGATCTTGCTGCCGGGGTTTATGGAGTAACGGTTACAGATAATAATGATAATACAACATTTGGAAGCTACACCGTAGATGGGTTTATTGCACTTGCTTTAGTTGGACCACCTACTATAATACCTGAGAATATGGGTATGGGAGATGGCGCTATTACTATTGCTGTAATGGGAGGGACCATGCCTTATTCATATAATTGGTCAGGACCAACTACAGGATTACCTAGTAGTAATACAATTACAGGGCTATCAGCGGGTAACTATACAGTAGCGGTAACTGATGCTTTAGGATGTGATATGATATTTGGACCTTTTACTGTTCTTAATATTGATGATTCTGATGTGGACCCAGTAATTTCGAATGTTAGTGTCTTTGATGCTGCAAATGGATTTGGTGTCATTTGTAATGGAGACGGCACTGCGTCATTATCAGCTACTATTCTAGGTGCGACTCCATTTACTATTACCCTTGGTGGGGAAAAAGACTCAGTGGTAATCAAAAATGATTTAGGAACATTTGTATTTGATAATTTATCAGCGGGATCATATACTTTGACTGCAACAAATTCTTTTGGAAGTACAAATGCAGGCACTATAGTAGTCACCGAACCAGACCCAATAGTATTAACAATTGATAAAGGCTGTGACGAAGAAGAACAGTGTGATGGTTTTATAGACCTTAATGCTTCCGGAGGATTTGGGGACCTTACTTATACATGGTCAGATCCAGATTTAGACGGCGATTCAGCGGATGACTTGTGTACAGGTAATTATATTGTTACTATAAAAGATAAAAATGGTTGTGAAAGAATGGAGATGATTGATATTACTCCATGTTCACCACCAGTGCCAACAGGTTGTTATGAAGTAAGAAATGTTATTACTCCTAATGGTGATGGTATGAACGAAACTTTTGCTGTATCATGTATCAATGATTTTCCATCAACCTTAGAAGTTTATGATAGATGGGGAGCTTTGGTGTTCAGCCAAGACGTTTATGATGGATCATGGTCTGGCATATCAAACTCTGGAAACGAATTGATAGAAGGTGGATATATGTATGTCATCGTTATTGATTTCGGTCAAGGTAACAGACAGGTGATGAAAGGAACTATTACCTTATTAAGAGACTAAGCTTAGAAAACTATATAAATTGAAAATTACAATGAAAAAATTTATAATATCACTTAGTGTAGTTGGATTTATGATGTTGAGCATCATGTCTACTATCAATGGACAATCAAGGTACTTTGATGAGAGATATATCTACTCACAACATAATATCAATCCTTCATTATTAAATGCGGGAGCTATAGGAGCCAATGATTATCAAGAATTATTTGTCAATTATAGAAATACTTGGGCTGGATTTGAAGATTCCCCTAAGACGATTTTGATAGCTTACAATGGACCGATAGGAAATAGGTTAGGATTTGGTGCCCAATTGTTGAGCGACTCATATGCTAATTTAAATACGACTAAGGGTCAAGTTGGATTATCATACACAATCGAATCACCTACAAATAAGATTGGTTTTGGCCTTACTACAGAATATATCCAACATAATTTGTCAGGTTCTGGAGTGTCTGGGGCACAAGTTGATATTACTGACCCTGTTATTAGAGATAGATTGAACGGAGCACAATATTTTGATGCTTCTTTCGGAATATATGGTTTGTTCAATAAGAAATTGGTTTATGGTATATCATTTCCTTCTCTAATAAGTAGCAAGATTAGTGATACAGGTTCAGAAGCTGATAGAAATATTGGTTATATATTCCAAGTAGGGTATAAGATGGAATCTGAAACAACAAAGATTACTTTCGAGCCGTCAGTGGTAGTTAAATCACTTATGAATACTCCAACTCATATAGACCTTATGGCTAAGTTCGGTTTCTTAGAGGATAAGTTAACAGGCGGTATTGCATATACCTTAGGTGGTGATAAGAGGCTCGGCTTCTTAATAGGTACTACTATAGAGTCTTTAAGGATTAATTATATGTACAATGTTAGCTCAGCTGAATTTCAAACATATAACAACGGCTCACACGAAATATCTGTAGGTCTTAGGTTTGGAGAAAATAAAACCACTAAAACAGTTAAAGAAATGGAGGACGCTACAGGCATGTAGTAGATTATATAATTTCTTATTAGAAAACGAGGCTATCTCTTATCGAGGTAGCCTCGTTTTTTGTTATACAAGGTTAATATAATGGTACTGGAGCATACTTAGTTTCAGTTATTTAATAAAGAAAGTCAACATATTGATTTTTTTTATATATAAATTCTTTGCATTTGATATTATTATTATCTTTGCTCTGTGTTTCGGGCATACTTATGTCTAGGGCATACATATGATGGTATGTTTTAATGTGATAAATACCCCTTTTTCGGTATTAGTCAGAATAGGTTAAAATGTATCTTTGCATTTCATAAGTATGGGTAATTGTATTTATGAATATGAATAAAAATGAAAACTACGCTTTAGAAGAACTCAGTTTAATAACCGGAAAAGACGAAAATTCCTGCCGCTGAATATTCTTAAAAAATGCTAAGGTTTTAATTGTGATGCTTTGCGTCACCAATAATTTATGGCTAATTATTTTGATGAATATATTTTTTTATAACCAAAACTCAATCTTATGTTAAGTAAATTTATTTACAAAGCTTTGATGGTATTCGCTCTAGCAGTTGTTGCTCAGGTAGGATACAGTCAAAATTATGTAAGTTCTGACGAAGCAATAATTCTTCTTGAAGAAGCAATTGTTGATTTAGAAGCAGGACTAAACGTGCCTTTCGTGTATACAGGAAATGTACAAGCCAAAGACAATCAGACTGAAAATAAACTCATGATATCGCTTATGACAGCGGTAAAAGGGGATATCGAAGATCTGAAAAACGTCAAAAGTACAATGGATGCATGGTACGAAAAGGCAAATGCTGAAATTCCAGCAAGAAAAACCAAAATGACTTTAGCTCTTAACAGTGTTAAGGATCTATTATCTTAATTAAAAAAAACAAAACTCAATCCTATGAAAAATAGATTATTGACATTACTAGTTGCCCTTGTGGCACCTATGTTAGTGTTCGGTCAAACTATAACTGGAACTGGTGGAGCATTTACTCCTGCCGGAACTACGAGTGGAGTTGTATCTTATACTGCTGACGCTTCTGGTATTGCTGGCTCTACCCTTACGGGTGGTACTTGCGCAAGTACTGGTTTAGTTATAGCTGGTATGGATGTACCTGCTACTTTAGGTTACAACACCGAAATCACTAATATTTCATTATTTAACGCTCAGCATACATTTGCTTCAGATTTAGATCTTAGACTTATCGCTCCAGACGGAACTATATTTACGTTCAATACTGATAACGGTGGATCTACAGGAATGGATATCGCTACACTTTTGTGTTATGATATTACTGCAGATAACTGTGCTGATACATGGACTTCATCAACAAGTTCATCTCAACCAGAAAATTGTTTACAGTTCGAAACAGTTGAAAATACTTGTGGTGCACTTGACTACTCAGTAGAGTTCGTTTGTACTAATAACAGTGCGATCTTCAATGCTACAGCTGTAGATGGGGAATGGACTCTTGAAATTACAGATGATGCTGGTGGAGACACTGGTTCTTTTGATAGTTTCAGTATTACATTTGGACCTTTAGCTCCTCCAACTGAGGATGATAATGGGACTCCTATTGATTTACTATCTTGTTGTGTTGACCAATGTGAACTAACAGGACCAACTACATTTAACTTTCCTTTAGAGGCTGGTGAGTGTGAAGAAGCAATCTTCTACCAGGCACCTGGTATCGCTGGTGGACCTTCTTGTAAGTTCTGTGGTGATTTACCTGAAGCTACTTATGTTGCGTCTGGTAATGTTGTAGAAACATTCGGTGCTAACGGATTACCTACTACTGCTGTAATAGGTGAAGGTGGAGTAAACTCATATACTATTACTGCTGTATCAAGTGCAACATTGTTCTTTGACTGGGCATATACTGGTTCTACTTTCTGGGATCCAATTAGTATTGTTGGTCCTAATGGAACTATTGTTGGTAATACTACTGGTAGTGGATCTGTTGCACAACCTTTAGCTCCTGGTGAGCAAGTTATTGCTACTCGTAGCTCTTTAGATGGTGTAACTGATGGTGGATTCTTGACATTGTCAAGTATCGGATTCTTTAATCCTGATGACTACCCATGTTATTCATTGCAACTAATAAATGGTCCTGCAGTTGGATCTTATCAGCCAGTTGGTTGTCAAGAAGCTAATTATGTAGCTACTCCATTCGTTATTATTGGTGGTTCACCTACTGGCGATCCTGGTGCAGCAATTAACTATACTCAGGAGATTTGTGTACTAGAATACACTGGTCCTATTTCTAATGCATTAGCATGTAATGACCACATTAACATATCTGTTGATGAGACTTGTAGTATCACAATTGGTGCTGACATGTTCTTAGAAGGTGGTCCTTACGGATGTTATGATGATTATGAAGTTAACATTTGGATAAATGGAAACGAAGCTAATCAAACAGGAAATGTAAGTACAGCTACTATTGACTTTAGTAACCTTTTAGGTACTCATACATATGAAATTACAGATTCTAATACAGGTAACACTTGTTGGGGAACGTTTACAGCTGAAGATAAATTGGCTCCTACGTTAACTTGTAATGATTATAATATACTATGTACATCTAATCCTATTAATAGTCCTGTAGTTTGTGATCCGTTAAATGCATCATTCCAACCTGTGGCTAATTCAGGAGACAATGCATATACAACTGAACTTATTTGTGGAACTACCATTAATGATTTGAATGTAAACGTTGAAGTTACATTTGGAGCTCAATTCGCATGGGGAGCTACTGTTTCTTCTCCGAATGGAACAGAAGTATCTATCTGGCCTGTTGGTATTGGTGGATGTGGAAACTTGAACTGGATTACAGATGATCAAGCTATTGATGGTTTGACATGTGTTCAATTCAATACAGGTGTTCCTTCTTCTGTTATTACAGTTCACGAAGGATTTGGATTCCCATATACTCCTTTAGCGGCAGTTAATGGACAGAATTCTGGTGGAACTTGGACATTGAATGCAGCGGGTGATTTTACTATTGTTGATTTCTCATTAATCATTAATGGTGGAGCTGGCGGATTTCAAGCTGGTGTACCAGATGAAGATGCTTGTGGAAATACAACTTATACATTCTCTGATACAGAAGTTGATAACGGATGTGATGGTAGTGTAATTACAAGAACTTGGTTTGCTACTGATGCTTCAGGAAACGTGTCTGACGGATGTGTACAAACTATTACTGTTAATAGTATCAGCATCTCTAATATCTTATTACCACCAGCTCTTATTGAGTTACCATGTGGATCAGGAACATCTCCTGAAGATATCGTTGCTTTCTTTGATAATCCTTTGACTACAGATAGTCCTCTTTCAGCTAACTGTACGTTAGATGTTGTGGAGAGAAATGAAGGTACTCCTTTCGGATTCCCTTACTATTTCCAACTTGGTTGTGATAATGGAATGCACCCGCAAGCAGTAGATAATAATGTTTGTAACATTTATGCTACTTATGCTGATCAGGTAATACCTGCATGTGGTGTTGGTTGTAACGGTAACGTGAAAGTTATCAGAACATGGACATTATTAGACTGGTGTACAAACGAAACTGTGCCTTATACTCAGCTTATCAAAGCTGTTGATAATCAAGGACCTACTTTCATCGTAAAAGATGTAACAGTAAGTACTGACCCTTGGGGATGTGAGGCTAATGTAGAAATCCCACAACCATGGGAATTACATGATGACTGTACTGATGATGTTACTTACACTGTAAGTGGACCTGCAGGCGTTGTTATCGTTGGAGATGCTACTATTGGATATACTGCTTTAGGTGTGTCAAAAGGAACTAGTACATTCATATATACAGCTTCTGATTGTTGTGGTAACGTAACTTCTGTAAATGCTTCAGTTACTGTTGTTGACGGAGCTCCTCCGGTTGCAGTTGCTAAGCAATTCATCGTTATTAGTTTAACTAGTAGTGGAACAAGCAATACTGGGTTAGCAAAATTATTTGCTGAATCAGTTGATAATGGTTCACACGATGGTTGTACAGATATCAAACTTGAAGTAAGAAGAGACGAGGATAACTGCGACATTAGAGGTAATGATACTTATAATGCTGACGGACACCCACAAGATGGAAGTCCTAATCCTAACTCTCCAGCTTATGATTCAGATGGTGGAGCTTTTGTTAAGTTCTGTTGTGAAGATATTACTAGCTCAACTGTAGATATAAACGGTGATGGTGTAAACGATCCTGGTTATGTGAAAGTTTGGTTAAGAGTATTTGATGATGGTGACATGGATGGTATCTTTGGTACTGCAGGTGATAACTACAACGAAACTTGGACTTACGTAAAAGTTGAAGATAAATTGGCTCCTGCTATTGTATGTCCTCCAGATGTAACTCTTACATGTGATATGGATTACACTGATCTTAATATGACAGGTAGTGCTAATGGATATGCTTCATGTGGTGGAATCGGTGTTGAGTATAATGATATTATCATTAACTTGAATAGCTGTAACGAAGGATTTGTTAGAAGAAGATGGAATGTTATTGGAAGATCAGACATTTTCTGTGACCAAACAATAACTCTTGAAGACCTAGATGCTCCAGTAAACGTTAGTTTCTCTCAAGTAGGAGACTTTACTGCAGCTAATTGTCCTGATATGATTGGATTAGGAGAACCAACATGGATCGCTGGTCCTTGTGATGTTCTTGGATACACTGTACAAACTGATACTTTCAGATTCGAAGATGGCGCTTGTTACAAACTAGTTAATCACTGGACAGTAATAAACTGGTGTGATTATGAGCCAAACAATCCTTTCTGGAATGGTGAGGGTCTATGGAATCATACACAAGTAATCAAAGTAACTGACGAAACTAAGCCAGTAATCGAAGATTGTGAAGATAAAATGTTTGCAATTAATGATCACTCTGATTCTGATAATGATGGTATAGTATGTGAAGCTAAGATTGTTCTTACTAACGTAGCAACTGATCCAGGTAGTGAAAACTGTCCTACAGGATGGTTGAAGTGGCAAGTATTTGTTGACCTTTGGGGAGACGGTACTACCGACTTAGAGTATAGTTCATTCTTACCTCCATTTGACAGTCAATTTAATGATACAAATGGTAATGGTATTCCTGATGTTTATTTATCTCCAACAGCAAACGGAGAGACTGTTTCAGTTCCTTTACCGGATATCGTTGGAAGTATGAGTAACCATAAGGTTTCTTGGAAAGTAACTGACGGATGTAACAACGTAACTACATGTGACTATGAATTCATGGTTGTAGACAAAAAGGCACCAACTCCTTACTGTATTTCTGTAAGTACAGCGGTAATGGATATGGGACCTGATGGAGAGCCTGGTATTGATCTTTGGGCTATTGATTTTGATTTAGACTCTTATGATAATTGTTCTGATCAAGAAAACCTTAGATTCACATTTACTGATGTAGCTCCTCAAGATGATCCTTCATACGATCCTATTCAGAGAAGTTCATCTAAAACATTCACTTGTGATGATGTTGCTAACTCTCCTGTACAAGTAATGATGTACGTTTGGGATGAAAAGGACAATGCTGATTTCTGTTCTGTATTCTTAACTATCGTTGATAATCAAGAATTGTGTATAGGTGGTGGAAGTAGAGTCGCTGGTAATGTTAGTACGGAAGTAGGAACTCCTGTATCTAATGTTGAAGCAACTATATCTGCTGCAATTGCTGAGTATCCTAAGTCAGAAATGACTGACGATTTCGGAATGTATGGATTCACAGTGCCGAATAGCAATAACTACATGGTTAATGCAATTAAAGATGTTGATTACCTTAATGGTGTATCTACTCTTGATCTTGTGAAAATTCAGAGACATATCTTAGGATTAGAGAATCTTGATTCTCCATACAAGTTAATCGCAGCGGATATCAATGCTGATAACAAAATCAAAGCAAGTGATCTTTCTCAATTGAGAAAATTAATCTTAGGCGTTATCACTGATCTTCCTACGAATGATTCTTGGAGATTTGTAAATGCTTCTCAAAATCTAGAAATGGATCTTGACCTTGCAGATGTTAATTATGAAATCGAGCTTAACAACGTTTCAGTTGACATGATGGACAATGACATGGTAGGTGTGAAAATTGGTGATGTAACTAACAATGCTGTTGCTAACTTATTAGATCAAACGATCGAAGTAAGATCTAACAACACGTTAGAGTTTGTTATTAATAGTCAAGAAGTAACTGCAGGTGAAACTGTAGATGTTTCTTTCACAAGTGCTGATTTCGCTGATGTATACGGTTACCAGTTCACTATGGAACTTAACGGACTTGAGTTCGCTAATGTACAGAACGGTGCTGTTGTAATGACTGATGCAAATGTTGGTGTACTTGCTAACAACTTAGTTACTGTATCTTACAATAGCGGAGTTGCTAAATCTGCAGGATCTGCAGAAGCAGTATTTACAGCTACTTTCGTAGCTACTAAAGATGGTAACATTGGTAATATGATCGATGTAACTTCTAAAGTAACAGGTGCTGAAGCTTATGTAGGAACTTCATTAGAAGTTAGAGATGTAACAATCTCAACTAGAGGTGATGTATCTACTGTAGCTGCAACTGAATTGTTCCAGAATGAACCAAACCCATTCAAAGGACAAACTGTTGTATCATTCAACCTTGCAGAAGCTGCACAAGCTACTTTGACTGTATTTGATGTTACTGGTAAAGTAGTCACTAATCAAAATATTGCTGGTGTAAGAGGTTACAATTCTGTAACTTTAAATGCTAATCAATTAGGAACTAGTGGTGTACTATACTACACATTAGAAAGTGGTGAATTCACAGCAACTAAAAAAATGATCATCATTGAATAATAATGATCGTTAAGATAGACTCGAAACTGAGTTAAATTTAAATCGGTTTTTGGGATGGCCTCTCTTCAGTAATGAAGGGGGGCTTTTTTTTGTTATTTATGAATGTAGACTTGGGGACGCATTTGTTAAATCCTATATTTTTAAATTAGAACATCTTTGGTTTAACCATAGAGGGGCTCAAGAGATACTTTTTTACTTTCGAATTACTAAATTATTTACATAGTCACCAACATTCTGAATGTGCTCCCAATTATACTCTGAGAGCGACAGTATCAAAGCAGCATATTATCTTCTTGATATAACTAGATGCTTGTCTATGAGAATTTCATATCTCGTTCCACAACGTTTATGTCTTGACCCGAATATCAGTTACCATTTTTGGTGAGTTTAATAAGGAGACAGGTACTATTCTCTATTATTTTGCATTTTAAGATATGAATTCATCTCTATTTTTATCAAAATAAGATATGAATACATCTATATTTTCATCAACATCAGTTTTTTTTATTTCTATTAAATATTATTAATCATATGTATAAGAAATTCTTTTATAGACGATTAAGTGATATTAATTAAAGGTTTTTTATCTTTTATTTCACGTAACTACTTGATATGCAGTAAATATTATATGAAATAATTATGTAATATGTAATTCGTGCTTATCTTTGCCTTATATAAATGCACATGTGATGTGTGTAAACCAACCATTTTTGATAATACATCCTACCTAGGAATTAACCGTTCCGTATACCAACCACTTATTGATAATAGATCCATGCGTAAGCTCTGGCTTACAGCACTAATTAAGAAATTTAATAATCACAATATTTTTGGGATCGTAGAGTTTTGTTGTTAAAACTCTATCCCCTAAACAGTAAAATTTTTAATTTTTAAAAACGGATCTCATGAAGAAGACGAACTTAACGTTTCACAAAAAACAAGCATACAAATTTATTTTTGGCTGGTTGTTTCTAATGCTTGGAGCAGTCAATGCTCAAAGCCAATGCTCTCTTGCTTGTAATAGCTTGACTAATATCTCACTTGATAACTCGACCTCAAACTGCCAAGCTGTAATTACAGTAGGTATGGTTGCTGATACATCTGGATGTATAAGTGATCAATTGTCAGTTATTGTAAATGATGCAAATGGTAACCCTATACCAAATGCTACCATAACTGCTCAATATATTGGTCAAACACTTGAAGTTATTGTTCTGGATGGAGCAACTAACAATTCTTGTTGGGGAAGCTTATTTATAGAAGATAAATTGCCTCCAGTAATTGATTGTAATCAAGGTCCTGATAATATTACTTGTTTTGATCTACAAAACTTTGTTCCAGTAGCTACAGATAACTGTGATAATAATCTTGATATTTTCAAGACTAAGCCTGACAGTGTAGTAGTTAATAACTGTGACGACCCAAGTGTTTCTGACGAAATACTAAAAACAGTTTTTGTTACTTATATTGCTGTAGATGATCAAGGATTATCTTCTGAAGAATGTACTTTCGAATTTTCAGTTTTAAGAATTCAAAATTTTGAAAATATAGTTAGACCAAAAAGTTTACTATTGCAAAATGGTTCTCATTTGGAGTGTGATAGTATGTATAATAAGCTTCCTAATGGGTTGCCTTCACCTTTAGATTTAGTAGTGCCTGGTCAACCTACTCTTTTTGGAACTGGTGTACCTACAATTAATGGAGTTGATTTGTTTCCTAATTCATTTGAAGATTGTAATTTGCTAGTAACTTATGTAGATACAGAGCTTCCTCCAATTGGATGTGTTAAGAAAATAATGAGAAGATGGGATATTTTCGAATGGTCTTGTTCTAATCCTCAAAGAGATACGTCATTGATTCAGATGATAGAAATTGTTGATAGTGAAGGACCAACTTTTACGTGTCCAGCTGATTATACTATAAGTACTAATGGTAGTTCATGTGAAGCGTCAGTTATTCTTCCTGCAGTAAATGCAAGTGATAATTGTAGTGCTCAAAATGAGCTGAGCTATGGTGTTTCATATGGAAATGGTCCAGCTTTAAATACAAACGGTGGTTTAGCTCAGTTACAATTGGGTGAAAATATGATCGTTTATACAGTATATGA
>CAXBGT010000177.1:0-11779 GCA_963975265.1 uncultured Saprospirales bacterium | reverse complement strand
CACTGGCATCACAGTCTCCAATGTTCGAGGTTACCGCCAATACACATGTCTCTATCTCTATTTCGATACTGGAGTTACATCCATTTTGGGTGGTTATAGTCAACACGACATCGTACTTATCGTCATCACTGAATGTGTAGGTCGGGTTTTGCAATGTAGAAGTGTTTCCATTATCGTCAAAGTCCCAAAACCAACTCACAATAATATCCCCTGAGCCAGGGACACTGGTGTCCATAAATTGGATAGTAATATCAGTATCATCCCATGTAAATGATGCATTACATTGTGAAGAAACACTACTGAAAGAAATAACTAGAACGAAAAAAGTTAAGATGAATCTCATGACATAAATTTTGATAGAATGAAATTAATATCTTCCTTCCAATGTGCCAGAATTATATAACTGAACCTAATAAAATGATATCTGAATCCATTATTGTTCTAGCCATTCTTTAAAAAATGGAGTTTTATCTGTGCTGATCACTAGCTCTTCATCGATTATTGGCTTTAGTGTTATTCTCAATCTAGACCCCTGATGTCTCACTATTTTATCCAACGCATCAATATGTATTAAAAACTGTCTGTTAGCTCTAAAGAAGAGTGAAGGGTCAAGCATCTCTTCTAGTTCTAGCAATTTGATGTCAGATGGATATCTATCTCCACTTTTAGTATAGAAATATGAAATTTTATTTTTTGAAAATATATAAGCAATATCAGCAGTTTTCAGACTATGAATCTTGGACATGAACTTGATCAATATTCGATTCCTATATTTATTCTCTTCATTTTTTGAATGATCTATTGATGTTGCTGCTGCTTTCTCTATCGCGTCCACTAAATGCTCTTTTCTGATGGGTTTCAATAGATAATCTGTAGCATTTTTTCTAAAAGCTTCTATAGCGTATTTGTTATACGCAGTTGTAAATACGACATTGCCTTTTATCTGTTTCAATTCAAATAACTCGAAGCTATTACCGTCTGCAACATGGATATCTAGGAAGAGAAGATCGATGTCATCATTGTCATCTAAGTATTCTATTGTATCTTTAATCGATTCAAAATTAGCTACTACATTTACATCAGGAGCCACCTCCCGTATAAGTCTCAAGAGTCGATTGGTAGCCAATTGTTCGTCTTCTAATATGATCGCTTTCATTGAGTTTTTACTTTTAAGATTACTTCAAAATATTGATCCGTATCATGAATAATAGGTGTAGCTAAATTTATAAGTTCAAACCTTCTTTTGATATTGACTAAACCTATTTTGGTGCTAGAACTTGCATTTATAAGAGGAGATTTTTTATTTTTTATAGATATTGAATTACCAATTTGTTTGATGTTAATGGTGAGTGGATTTTTAGAACTTACGACATTATGCTTTACTGCATTTTCTACTAATAGTTGTAGGGTCATAGGTGGAATAGCGTAACGAGATAAGTCTTTTTCGAAATCCAATACTATATTTATCTGACTGTTAAATCTGGCTTTTAAAATTGCAATATATTGGGCAAGTATCTCTCTTTCGGCTCCGAGGGTAATTATATCTAACTTGCCGTAATTGAGGACATTACGATAGAAGTCTGTCATTTTTTCAACTAGCGCTATGCTTCTTTCACTATCTTCTTCGATAAGGCCTATTAATGTATTGAATGTATTGAATAAGAAGTGAGGATTGAGTTGATTTTTAAGATTAATAAGTTGGTTTTCAATGTTTAATTTTTCGTGCTGTAATTTCTCTTTTTTCCTAGCATAAAGTTGCTTTATAATAACCAGTATGACGAATCCCAACAAGCCAATACCGAATAATCTGAACCACCTTTGGTTGTAAAATTTTCGATGTATTTGAAAGTGATAATCAGCTTCTGGCTCATCGTAGAATAATCCATTTTCTGATGCCCTTAGTCTAAATCTATAAATACCTGGACGTAATCGAGGGAAAGAAACGGAATTATCTTTTGTACTTCTCCATTCCTCATCAAAGCCCTCAAGTTTATATTGGTAAGAAAGCTTTGAAGGATCTGTCAGCCAACTTCCTCTGAAGTCAAATTCAATATTATTTTCATTTTCCTCAAATTGGTTTTCTCCTTTTCTAATGGTTGATAGATTGACTCTCACTTTATCAATACTCACTTCAGGATGGATTTTTACATTAGATTCTGGAGAGTAAGAGAATATGTTATGATCGCGGACGAAGAAAGTTTGATTGTGGTCCAATAATATATTATTCAGATATGTGACTTCATTTTTAAGTCCTACTTCTTTATCAAAAAACATGAAATGTTGTGTCACAGGATCCAGAACATCTACAGAGCTTCCTCGGATAGCTAGTAAATTTCCATTTTTTAGGGACTGAAGAGATGTGTATTCATCTTTTGAGTTAGGTACATTGGCTAATTTTATAGCTTTGTCGGTATTCATATATCCTAAGCCACACTCGGAAGATGTAAACCATATTCTCTGATTTTTATCTTCGGTAAGTGAATATACGGATCCTACTTTTTCTCCTGATTGAAAATTGCTAAGAATATCTATTTTATCTTTATCCCTTAGCCAGATATAGAGTCCGTCACGATCCGTACCAAAATACATTTTTTCTCCTTGGATCAGCATGGTGTATATATATGCCTGACCTATAATAGCATTTAGTGAATTTATCGGAATAAGTTTTCCATCTTTAAATTCAAACTTCATTACACCTGATAAAGATGATATATATACTTCATTATTGTGGGTGTAAATATGTAAGACTGATTCATTTTCTATGGTGGTCCATTTACTTAGTGCTTGTACTTCGTTGAATTGCTTATCGTAAACCTTTACACCTTGAGAAAAGGTCCCTACCAAAAGAAATTCGTTTATAGACTTTAGACAAGTTACGTTATCACTTGTGACCTTAATATACTTCTCTTGAAACGGACGATACACCCCATAATCGTTGCCCAAGATGATTTGATGATCATACTTTTCTATGGTTCGTATGGCTTCAATATCCAGTATCATTTTTTGGAAATGAAGATTACCCTTAACCAATTGATCGTTATCAGAAACACTCCAAAGGTTTCCTTCCTCATCAATTTGGATGAGATTGTATTTATTTTCTTCGGACTTATTTTTAAATTCTTTGTTATCAAATAAGAATATCCCTTTATCCGTGGCTAAATAGATTCCACTTTCATGCGTTGAGATATCGTTAACCTTACCTTCCTTTGGTAGTATATAATTTTGGATTTCTTGATCTTTTGTTATGCTACCAAGATGCTTGTCGTAATCTGTATACCATAATTTATTTTGATAGATATCAAGATGAGTTATCACTATGTCAGGTAGTCCTTCTTGTACAGTTATTGTTGATTCCAGCCTCCCTCCCTCCTTGGGGTTGAGAATTTGTATGCCTTGATCTGTGGAGATGAAGTAATTATTGTCAAACAAAGCTACATCATAAACTTCATTGCTTATCAAACCATTATCAGTTGTGTACTGAGCCATCACTCCATCCGTAGATGTAACGATACCCAATCCATAATATAGAATGATGAAATTATTGTTATCTATTACATGAGAATTTGTCACCTTATGGTATTCTTTATTTTCATGAAGCACATTGAATTCAAAAGAATAGGGATTATATATTATCACTCGTCCATAATTGGTGCCAACCACTAGATAATCAGAGGTTGAATATTGTAAGGAGCTAATCTTTTCGTCTCCTAGATTAAAATGATTGATGGCTTCTGCACCGTCGAATCGGTACAATATATCACCATCATGCATCCATAAAAAACCAAGAGAATCTGATACTATTTCTTTGATCTCTAGTGCTGGCTCTATATTTACTAACTGCCAACTAGGTATCTGAGCCCATCCACTAAAAGGAAGAATAATTAATATGACTGTTATCCACCTCATTGCTTTAACACCAATTGCCCTTGAACAGTAACTTTAATTTCTTCTGCAATTTTTTGATAGACGATTCTGGGCAATTCAATGTCGTGATCTTTAAGTAGTACCAAGAATGTAGAAGAGTAATCAACCTTGTCTTTTGCTATGTCTAGTTGGACTTGTATGATTCTTTCTATCGATTGACCATGGATATTTAGTGCCCCTTTCGCTCGATATACTTTAGGACCTGATTCTAAAGGTTCTAATAATTTTCCTGTAAAAGTGGCGATCGGATATTCATTTGCCTCCATATAATTTTCATAGAAATGCACCTGCTGCAATTGATTGTTGAAACCTTTAAAAGATTTGATATACATCTTAAAAGCGAAAGTTTTCCTTTCAATATTTAATACACCTTGCATTTGATCAGATGTAGCCTCTATGATCTCTAAGGGAGCATCCGAAACGAAATGAACATCTCCGTCTATAGTACTATAAATTTGACCATAGCCTATCAAAGTAACTGTGGTTAGGATAAATGATATCAAATATTTCATACGCTAAAGTAAAAAATGTGAATATTTCAAAGTAAGTTTTATGTCTCAATCACTCGAATTGCCAACTGAATACTTGTTTCGGCTTGAAAATATAACGATTCAGTTTCTATTTATTACATTTTGTATAAGATGGTTTAATTTTGGACGATGTTGAAATTGATATTTACAGTCTTATTGACAGCGAGTTTCTATAGTTTTGGTTTTGGACAGGATAAACTCACAGTGTACATTTTTATGGCTGAGGAATGTCCTGTCTGCAATTATCTAGGGAAGACCTTAAAAAAACTCTCAACGCAATATGAAAGTGAAGTCAACTTTGTGGCTGTATTTCCTCAAAGGATGAGCAATATAAAATCAGCAAGTATTTTCAAGCAAAAATACGATTTGAAGCAATTTGCCATCGAAATAGATCATGATAGATCAATAACCGACAAGTACAATGCCACCATAACGCCAGAAGTCGTAATAGTGAATAGTAGAGATGAAGTCTTGTACCAAGGGAGAATAAATGATTCTTATGCTGCACCGGGGAGGATCCGACATGGTAGAGTTACCCAAGATCTAGAACTCGCACTTAAAAGAACATTATCCCATCGTGCTGTCCCAAAACCATGGCCATTACCCATAGGATGTTATATCACCAAGATATGAAAAGTGTATTTTTTCTCCTATCCTTCTTATATTCATATTATGCCGCTTGTCAAATTACTTACTTTGAGCATGTAGCTCCTATTGTTAAAGAAAATTGCCAAAGTTGTCATAGTACTGATGATATTGGTCCTATGTCTTTATCGACTTATGATGAAGTTGCGAGCTATGCCAGCATGATCAAGTTTGTAATGGACACAAAGCTTATGCCGCCATTTAAGGCGGATTATCACAAGGTGGAATATGCAAATGAAAGGTCAATTTCAGAAGCAGAAAAATTATTTATTGCTAAGTGGATTGAAGATGGGCTTTTAGAAGGTACACCTCCTGATAGCATTTCAGTTAATATATCAAAAGCAATCGAGCCTAGGTACGATTATACTATCTGTATGTCAGAATCATTTGAGCACTATGGTATCTATTACGATCAGTATCAAGTATTTGTGCTTCCCACGAGTATGAATGAAGGCAAATACATAAAGGAAATTCATTTTGAACCTGGGAATAAAGAGATAGTCAGATCGGCAACGATATCGCTTGCTACCAAAGGGCGTAGTTCTACTATGGATAATTGGGATCCTCGATATGGTTTTTTTGCATATGGAAACCTAGGGTTTAACGCTACATTTCCAAATTGGTATAATTGGATGCCTCATACAAAGGGCTTGGGCCTAGACAACAATAATCATTTATATATTCCGAAGGATTCTGAAATACTCATGCATATACATTATGGTCCTTACGGAGAAATTCAGAAAGATAGCAGCTGCATTCACTTCGAATATGCTGATAAACCAGGCCCAATCACTCAGAATGTTCCTTTGGTCCATAGTGAATTTGTGAAAGACAGCTTCCTCATTGAAAGTGATTTGAAAAAAAGAATATCATCTTCATTTATCATACCTGTAGATACCAAGCTAAAGTCCGTTACTCCATTAGCACATTTGCTATGTCGGAGTTGGCAAGTGTTTGCTGTCCTCCCTGACAAGACTTCCATTTCTTTGTTGTCTATTGATGATTGGGATTTCCACTGGAAAGAAAAATACATCTTTAAAAATGAAATCAATCTACCATCGGGTACTATAATATATGCTTCAGCTATATATGACAACACTTCAGATAATCCATACAATCCTGCCAGTCCTACTCATACAATGAAGAAAGGACCTCACATGTTCGATGAAAATTTCGAGTGTTATTTCGAATTCGCAATGCCTGACAATAATGTCTATTATTTAATAAAACCATTCATATCTACCGATGGTAGAATCCAAGATGTTTCCTTCTTTACAGCTAATGAAGATAAATTAAAACTCGTACTTTATGATCTTACAACCGGCGATGAAAGTATCATTTCTTATAATAATTACAAACCAGGGGTGCATACTATACAATCGTCTGAGTTGCCATTGCAGAAGGGAAGATACAGCATAAGTTTAGTGAGTGCTGTAGGAGTTGAAGATACTTGGTGGTTTGTATTTTTGTAATCGGTTTAGCATCTCTGAATAAAACAAAAAAGCAGCTCAATTCCTCAAGCTGCTTTCAATATTTCTTATTAAAATCTGTTCTAATCTGCAGACGCTGATTTAAAAATTCTATCCCAATTTATACCGTTAGTAATACTTCCTTCTTTTGTAGAGAACCAAATAAATAGAGGCTTACCTACAACATGATCATGTGGTACAAAACCCCATGCTCTGCTATCTTCAGAATTGTGTCTATTGTCTCCCATTGCCCAGTAGTAGTTTTGCTTTACGGTGTACTTCTTCGTAGGTACGCCATTCACTTGGTATTGACTACCTTTTTTTGTTACCGTGTTGCCTTCATATACCTTGATAAGTCTACCATATATTGCCATGTTTTTTGGTGTCATTGTGATCTCGTCACCAACCTTAGGAATGTAAATCGGTCCATAATCATCAACTGTCCAGTTAGGAAACAAAGCCTTATTATTTGGAAAAACTCTATTTTCATCTGATTCTTGCTTTATTCTATCTATTGTCGCCTTAGGGAAAAGTTTTTTTAATTCCACCACTTGTTTATCATCCAAAAATAAGAGGTCGTAATTCTTCTTGCCATCATTGGTATTTATAGATAAGAATTTCCAACCTTGATAATGAGATAATCCAGAATCTCCCTCATCAATACCCAAATCATCAAGTTTGTTTTTATCAATTATTGCACCTCCACCTAATGTTACATCATATCCAAATTGTCTATGTGATGGCACTTTCTCTGGAATTCCATCAATGTGTATCAATCCATCAATCACTTGTAGTGTATCACCTGCAATACCTACTGCTCTTTTTATGTAATGATCTTTTTTATCTATAGGTCTCGTGATTAACTTGCCATTTGTTTTGATTCCTTGTCTTTTCACTTGATCAGCCGTCCATGATCTTTGCGGTGTAAGATATATGCTATCACCTACTGGCCAGTTGAAAACAAATGGCTTTCCTCGCTGGATGTCCTCAATAGCTGGCAACCTATAATAAGGTAGGCTTGGACTTTCTAAATATGATTCTCCACCAATAAGAGGTAGCCTATTATGAAGCAAAGGGAACATAGCTACTGTCATCGGTGTTCTGATCCCATAGTGCGCTTTCGAAACGAATAAAAAGTCACCAACATTAAGCGACCCTTCCATAGATGGTGTAGGTATTACATAGGCTTCAATAAGAAACATTCTGATGAAAGCCGCAGCAAATACAGCAAATACTACTGATTCAATCCATTCTCTTCCGCCGCCTTTTTTGTACGGATTATCTTCTTGTAATTTCTTCAGGGAATACTTATCGCCTGATTTCTCTGCCGCTTCTAGTTGAGCTGCATAATCATGTTCCATTTCTAAAATAGGTCCTTCATATTTTTCTTGATCGCTTGTTGCAAGTTTTGCAAAAATAGCAGGTGCATATATTACCGCTAACGCTGTATGTTTAAACTGAAGTTTACCAAAAGACCTTACAAGATCTACTGCCATACCTGTGAAAATGAAAATATTGACAATAGGAATCAATAATAATAAAGCATAAGTTGGTTTTCTACCTATCAGTTTTGCCCATTCCATGAAGTTCACCCCAGGTATTAGCCCTTTAATTGCAGGAACTCCAGCTTTGGGAAATAGCACGTATAGGCTGATGCTGAGGAGTATATATGATATCAGTAAGAATATGAGTATTGACACTTGTTAGTTATTTTAGAATGATTCACTTTGCAATAAAATCGCAAAGATAAGTTCAGAAACGGCATGTCATAAGGAAATAGAGATAAAACCTCTTTTTCGTCTTAATCAACAAGCAATTACTAAATTAGAGTCTCTTTAAATTAATGATTTTAAGTAGCTCTTCACGATAGTTTTTCCCTATAGGTAGATGCTTAGTACTCCCTTTTTCTGTGACCTCTAGCATATTTCCTACAACTGCATTTATCTTGTTTATATTTACTATATACGACCTATGAATTCTCTTGAAAATGGTAATAGGAAGCTTTGTTTCTAGACTTTTCATGGTTTGCAACGTAATCACACGACCAGCTTCTTGCCTGATTATGACATAATCTTTCAGTCCTTCAATATATATGATATCATTAAAGTCGACTTTGATCAGTTTCTTATCTGCTTTTACGAAAAAAAAGTCGCCCTCCATCTCGACAACGCCAGAACTGTTACCTGAGGTGCCTCCTAGTTTTTCAGAAACTTTGTTCACAGCTTGCATGAATCTATCCAAAGAGATAGGCTTTAACAAGTAATCAGCAGCATCAAGTTCGAAGCCTTCGACGGCGTACTCAGGGTATGCAGTTGTGAATATCACTGCAGGTGGATTCTTCAAGGACTTTAAGAATTCTACTCCAGTTATCTGAGGCATTTGAATATCCAAAAACATAAGATCTACATCATGATTTTTAAGAGCTTCATTTGCTTCGATGGCATTTTCACACTTTTGTACTAATTCTACATTTGGCATGTGCTCTATGTATGTTTCTAATACATCCAATGCTAGAGGTTCATCATCTACGATTATTGCTTTTATCATCTATGTTTGTTTTATTTATCTAAATTAATACAGAGTTTAACAGTATATGTATTTGGGTCTTCGTCAATATTTAATTCATGCAAGTTAGGGTAGAGTAGATCGAGTCTTCTTCTTACGTTTACTAACCCAATCCCACCACTTTTTTTACCGCTTGGTGCAGGCATACTAGCACTTTTGCTATTTTCTATGGTTATGTTAACTTCCTGCTTTTCGATCTCAAGTAATATGTTTACATAGCCAGCTGTGATTTGATTGCTTATGCCATGTTTGAAACTATTCTCTACAAAAGGAATAAACATCAAAGGTGCTATTTTTTGATTACTTACTTCACCATCCATAATAAAGTTGATATCCATTTTTTTTCCTTGACGAATCTTTTCAAGTTCGAGGTAATTCTTGAGATAGTTAATTTCTTTTGATAAAGATACTTCTCTTTCATTACATTCATAAAGCATATATCTCATCATTTCTGAAAGTTTTAATACAATCTCTGGCGCTTGATCAGATTTTTTTAATGTCAGAGCATATAAAGAATTCAGGGTATTAAAAAGGAAATGTGGGTTGATTTGAGATTTTAAGAATTTCAGTTCCGACTGTAATGTCTGGCTTTGTAGTTCTGTTTTCTCTCGTTGACTAGCCAACCAATCATTCATTATGCTGTAGATCGTCGACGCTATACCTATGAAAAATGTGGAAACAAAAAAGTCAGTTCTATGGATGATGAGGTAACTTTTGTAGTCCCCAAAATCTGATGATACCAACAATAAACACAGTGTCTTGATCGGTGTGATTAATAATGCCGCAATCGCAAGACTTAACAGATGATGCAGCAAGTTCTTCTTTGAAAGGTAATTAGGAAACAGGAAATAGATGTTGATATAAACCATCATAGCAAAGAAAGCCACGGTAATAAATTCTCTAATCATTCTTAATCCTATGCTATCACTTGTGTCTAACACTACGAGTATCACATAAAGACTTACCCAGAAGAATATATGGTATGAGATGTCTTTTTTGAGGGTCGACTCCCAAAAAGATCTACTAAATATGGTCCATATGCGACTTAATTGTAATGACATGTGATGGCAAGATAATATGCTTTTGTGATAACTGCTTATTCAACTAGACCAAAGGTTGGTAAAGTATGATAAACTTTGATCACATAATGATGAAAGCGTAAAATTAAGGACTTTCTAACAGTATGAATGGGTTAATAGTGATCTTTAGTTTAAAAACTACAGTTCTGTTTGATGGAGAAGATTTCGAGATTTGAGCAAATATGAAACATTATTTGATATTAACTAATTTCTTGTAAAAGGAGATCTACAAAAGGGTAGGGTGTGCTCCGCAATCACTGAGGTGCGAAATTTGCTGATTTACCTCTCTTATATGGAACGAATATTAGGTATATAATTGAACCTGACGTACTTTAAATATATTCCACCTCCTGTTTGCAATCTATCTAGTACAAAGATAAAAATTAGATCACATCAGGAGTGTCGTTGTTCTTTATTGCGATTCTAGTTGCAGCGATTGTACCTAATACAGGTGCGAAAAAGAGACCAACAACTGGAACAACTAAAAGCAATAGAAATGCAGCTCCATTCCCAGTAGCTTGCCATCTATGTTTCTTTATATATCGTACGCTTTGAGAAACATTAGTTCGCCGTTCTAAGAAATAGTCAAAATTTGCAAAACCAGCAAAATAAGCTTGCACGAGAAAGATGAGTGGAGTAACAAAAATAGTTAATAGAGGAATAAAGCTTAGAAGTAATAAGAATAGAGTGATTAGTATCTCTCTTGTAATATTGCGACTAGCAATTCGTAAACCTCGCATCATCTCATAGCTGATCTGTTTGACACTGAACTTTGATTTTTCATCTCTGTTCGTGATTATCGTTTCTACCTTCGCGGATAGAGGTCCCATGAATGGTGATATCAGAACCAATAAAATATATTTGAATAACAAAAAACCGGTCACCAAAATCAGACCGCCTGACACATACTCCAGAAAAGTCTTAACATAATCAGCACCCCACTCCCATGGATAGAAGCCAGTTAGGAAGTTGCTGATATTATCAGAAACTCCATACGACGTTACTATTATAATCACACCGATGATCAGACTGATGAACCCTGAAATGATCAAATTCTTGTAGAGGCGATGTTTAATAACAAAGTTAAAGGCTCCGAAATAGGAAGTAAATCCTGATATGAAATCTTGGATCATAAGTGTTTGTTTTGCTAACAAGCAATTTATTATCTAATAGGACAAGAAAATAAAATACTAGACAGTCAGATCATTATTGGCGATAAATGGAAGTAAATATCAACTCTGGTTTATTTTGAATTAGTACGGAGGAAGAATTCATGTCGTACAAACGACTAATAATTAGCTATTAATACAGCAATAATTATAACTTTGTGCCACATATTAACAATATAGAATACGAATGAAAAAAGACTGGAAGGCCTTATGGGAAAATAAGACTTATCTGTTTTCTTGGATTTTTCTACTTTTTTTGGTTTTAGTCACCCTAAAACTGGCTTGTATATTTCTAGCGTATAATGAAAGTAGAATATCTGGTGTACAATTAAATGACATAGTTTTACAATATCTTCCTGTTTCAGATGTAAGCACGCCCCTATTTGCGATTACATGGG
>CAXBGT010000176.1:0-11804 GCA_963975265.1 uncultured Saprospirales bacterium | reverse complement strand
TAAAACAGTGGCTTTCGCAGAAAACACAGTCATCCGATTCGTAAGATATCAATCGTAACATAAAACAGTGGCTTTCGCAGAAAACACAGTCATCCGATTCGTAAGATATCAATCGCAACAAAAAACAGTGGCTTTCGCAGAAAACACAGTCATCCGATTCGTAAGATAGCAATGTAATAAAACAGTGGCTTTCGTAGTAAACACTGTCGCCTGATGCATGAGATAAAATTCGTATTAACTTTATAACTTCCGCTTCTTGTCTAAACTTCAAAAAAGAAGGTCTCCAACTTAATGAAGACCTTCTAACTGATTTTGGTGTCAGTGTGTCATCATGCTTCTTCTAATGCTGAATGTGAACGCATTAGCTCCTCTTGAATAGAATATGGAACCGGTTGAAAACCTGATAAAGCACGACTAAATTTTGCTCTTCCTTGAGAGAGAGAACGCAACGTGGCAGAATATTTATAGAGTTCGGCTAAAGGAACCTTTGCTAATATTTTTTGATAATGACCTACAGAATCCATTCCTTGAATCGTAGCGCGGCGTGTTTGCAAGTCGCCCATCACATCACCCATCACATTACCTGAACAAAGAATTTCCATATCATAAATGGGCTCCATGATTTGTGGCCCAGCATCTTTGAAAGCGGTCTTAAAAGCAGCGGCAGAGGCCAACATAAACGCCATATCATTACTATCTACAGCGTGCATTTTACCGTCGTAGATACAGACTCGAATATTTTGACAATAGGAGCCCGTGAGTGGTCCTTCTTCCATTTTTTGCATGATACCCTTTTTAATGGCATTGCTATATTTCGCATCGATGGACCCACCAACTATACACCAGTAGAATGCTAGTTTTCCACCCCATGGTAGTTCTTCTATTTCTTTCTTTCTAACAGTTAAGTTAACGGGATCACTCATATCTTCAAAGTACGGTTCTATGCGCATATGCACTTCCCCAAATTGACCAGATCCTCCACTCTGTTTTTTGTGTCTATAGTGTGTACTTGCACCCCGAGTGATTGTTTCTCGATAAGGAATTCGAGGCTTTTCGAAGGTCATTGTTATACCATTTACTTTTTCGATTCGATATTTAACGATATCAAGATGTAATTGACCCTGTCCATGGAGAATGGTTTGCTTGAGCTGAGCTGATTGTTCAATGATCATTGTTGGATCTTCCTCTTCAATAATATGTAATGCCTTGATCAATTTCTCCATGTCAGATTTGCTTGGAGGAGATACGGCCGTTCGGAATCTAGAAGTAGGAAAATGGATCGGTTCTATAGTCCGATCCACTCCCTTGGTATTAAGGGTATTATTAGAGTGTGTGTTTTTTAGTTTTACGGTGACGCCGATGTCACCAGCGGATAACGAAGAAACGGCGGTCCTTACTTTTCCTTCCGCTACATAGAGTTGGTTTATTCTTTCGTGCTCCAAATTATCAGAATTAACTAGATCATCACCTGAATTTATCGTCCCAGAATAAACTTTGAAATAGGATACTTGTCCTACTTGTGGCTCTGTTAATGTTTTATATATAAATATAGTAGTATCATCACTTGCGGAGCAGATTAGTTGTCCTCCAGAGGCGAGAACTGCTGCAGGTCTATCTATAGGAGATGGGGCAATATCATTAATGAATCCCATTATTCTTCCACTACCCATGTTTTTAACAGCGGATGCGCAAAACACGGGATATATATCTTGATTCGCAAGTGCAATGGTTAAGCCTTTTGCAAGATCTGCTTCATCTAATGTTCCTTGATCAAAGTATTTTTCCATTAGGCCTTCTTCATTTTCAGCGGCAGCTTCTACTAGCGTGGTGTGCATAGCTTTAGCTCGAGACAACTCTTTGGCAGGGATTTCCCTTTTTGTAGGTTTTCCACCATTTTCTGGAAAAACGTACATTACCATTCTGAGTACATCAATTATACTATTGAATACAGTACCGGAATTATATGGATATTGTATAGGTATTACTTTTGACCCAAATCGTTCTTGTGCTTGATCCAGAGTGGTTTCATAATTGGCGTGATCATTATCCATTTGGTTTACAACGAAAATAGACGGAGTAGAAAACTTTGTGATGTACTCCCATAATAGTTCAGTACCTACCTCAACACCAGAAGAGGCATTAAGGAGTATAACTGCAGTATCTGCTACTTTGAGAGATGAGACTACTTCTCCTACAAAATCATCAAAGCCGGGAGTATCAATAATATTGATTTTGTTATCTCGCCACTTTACGTGCATTAGGGTACTGAAAATTGAATTACCCCTTTCTTGTTCAATTTTGGTATAATCGGAAATTGTATTTTGATTATCGACAGTGCCACGACGGTCGATAGCTCCGGATTCGAAAAGCATGGTTTCGGCGAAGGTGGTCTTACCGCTTCCGGAATGCCCTAATAAGACCACGTTGCGTATGTCCTTTGTTGCTACACTCATAATAAATAGTTTATGAGAGGTTGACAAATTTTGGGTTTTGTCTTTTAGTAGCGCTGGTAATCTACTTAAACTACCAACAGATAAATGTAAACCGGCATCCTCTCAGGTCAGAGAATAAATATATCGACGAAAAGATACGAAGTAATTTATAATTCTAATTATTATCTATAAGGTAAAATAAAATATTGCATATATATTTTTATTCAAAATATGTGAAACCAAGCGAAAGTAGTTTTTTCTACTTTTCCTTTAAGCCATTATAGTGTAATAATTTCGTAAAAGAGACGCTTGATGATGACATTCAAAAATATTAAATAGATATTTGTGGACGATGATAATCTAGTCAAAGAAAAAGAATACTATGCTCAGAAGGCCGAGAAGAAATAGAAAATCAGAAGCGATAAGATCTGCAGTAAGAGAGACTCACTTATCTCCAGCAAATCTTGTATCCCCATTATTTTTACTACCTGGAGAAAACAAATCAGAAGTAATAACGTCTCTGCCTGTAGCTTCTAGGATGACACTAGACTACATGCTTAAAGAAGTGGAAGCTTCAATGGAGGTAGGGATAGATAAGTTTATGATATTTCCTGCTATACCAGATGAGCATAAGGATAAAGTTGCGACATATAGTTACGCTGAAGATAATTTTTACCTCCGAGCTGCGGAAACTATTAAAAAAGAGATTCCTGATGCTACACTTATTAGTGATGTGGCGATGGATCCATATAGTACAGATGGTCATGATGGATTAGTGATAGGAAAAGAAATTGTAAATGACCAAACACTACCAATCCTAGACCGAATGGCGGTAGCTCAAGCTCAGGCAGGATTCGACATCATTGGACCTTCTGATATGATGGACGGTAGAATAGAATCAATCCGTACAGCGATGGATGATGCGGGGTATTACAATACAAGCATCATGTCTTACTGTGCCAAATATGCGAGTGGGTTCTATGGCCCGTTTCGAGATGCACTGGATTCAGCTCCGGGATTCGGAGATAAAAAGTCTTATCAAATGGATCCTGCAAATAAAAACGAAGCCCTTACTGAAGCAGAACTAGACACGCAAGAAGGAGCTGATTTTCTTATGGTGAAACCAGCACTCCACTACTTGGACGTGGTCCATATGCTGAAAGAAGAATTTGATCTGCCTATTGCTGCTTATCATGTAAGTGGCGAATGTGCCATGTTGCTTGCAGCATGTGAAAAAGGCTGGTTGGATTATGATGTCGTGATGCCAGAGACCTTACTTAGTATCAAAAGAGCCGGTGCAGATGTGATTATGACCTATTTAGCCAGGTCGTTTGGTGAGTTTTATCATAGATAATTGGTTTGATCGCCTGATGGCAGTGTAAGTTTATATGGTAAGACTACACTAAGAAAGACGAGCTAGGACTAGGTTATTTCTGAATTGCCGACAATTTGTAAGTTCAAGTCATTTAAGAAAGAACTATTTATCCATAAAGATTGTAGTACTTTTACGAAGTCATTATATAAAATATAGGTTATGCTATTTGTTTCAGAAACTGCAAAAGATAAAATCCAAGAGCTCAGATCTTCTGGTGAAATTAGCGATCAACACTTCATTCGTGTGGCTGTGACCAGCGGGGGCTGTAGCGGATTAACTTACGACATGGATTTTGATACAAAAGACAAAGATGGTGATCAAGTCTTTGAAGACAACGGCATCAAGATAGTTACAGACCTGAGATCATTTTTATATGTGTGCAACACCACTTTAGAATTTTCAGGAGGTCTTGATGGTAAAGGCTTTTATTTTAATAATCCAAATGCGGCTAGAACCTGCGGATGTGGCGAAAGTTTTTCATTATAACACATTAAGGTCACTGGAATAAAGTGAGAAAATATCTTTGAGCGATCCGATTACTACATCTTGGGGACCACTAAATCACGGTTATTATTGATCCAATGAAATTTGATCGTTCTGATCTTTCCCACTAAAGTGTCTTAGACCAATTATCTCTTGTTTGTTTAAGAACCGGGAAAAACCTCTTGGCAGGTCTTTTTTTGTAAGGCCAGCATAATACGTTCTATCCAGTCTATTAACATGATACCCAAGATGCTCAAATATCCTCCTTACGATTCTATTTTTACCCATATGTAACTGCATGCCAACTTCATTAGCTTCTCCATCTTTTATTCTATCAACCTTATCTACGATCGCTAAACCATCTTCTAATTCTAAACCATCTCTAATTTTTTGGATATCCTCATCCGTGATATCGTTATTGAGTTTGACGTGGTATATTTTTATTATTTCTTGGCTAGGGTGGGATAGTTTGTGTGCGAGGTCTCCATCATTGGTTAAGAGAAGTAGACCGCTTGTATTCATGTCCAAACGACCAATAGGATACACTCTTTCAGATACTTTTTTCTTTACCAGATCCATAACTGTTTTTCTACCTTGCTCGTCGTCAAGCGTAGTCACGAAGCCCGCTGGTTTATTGAGTAATAAATAGACTTTATTTTTCTCTTGTTTGAGTTTGCGAGCTTTATATTCTACTACATCTGCTTCTTCGACCATGTAAGAAGGATTCAACTCAATAGCTCCGTTAATTGATATCTGTCCACTTTTGACTAGTTCAGCGGCAGCTCTACGACTACACACTCCACTATGTGCTATATATTTATTGAGTCTCACTTTTTTAGATTTTTAGAATGCAAAATTAACAATAATAAGATAAGGAAGGGATTAGTTCCAAGATGGGTATTGGATTCTAGTTTGTCCAATTCTTCTTGATTCCAATAATTCTTCTTGAATGTTGTCGATTGGGGTTCTCTTATTCTGTTTTTATTTCATAAATGTATAGGAATTCAATAGATCAGACTGTACGAGCAACTTAGCAAAAAATTACTTGCCAAATTCCAAATAATCACTGATCATTCGATGAAAGTGATGTAGGCCCTTTTCTCTTTTTGCAGAATATCTTCCGGTATCATAGAATCTTGATTTCATTCCTTTTTGTACAGCTTCAACTACATACTCATCTTCTCTTTCTACCTTTTCTGCAAGTGCATCTTTCCCAAATTGTTCCCACTTTTCTTCATCACCTATAAAATAATGGAACTCAACTTTGCAGAAATCTTTTGTGACCGGTTTTACAATATTGATCTGTACTCCCCAAGGATAGAAATTGAGCATAAAATTTGGAAATAACCAGTAGTAGTATGCTGCCACAACTTTACCATAATCAGGATGACCTTCTGGAATATCAAAACCCTCATCTCCACTTTTGCCGTAGCCGATCTGCAAGGCTACGTGGTCGTAACACTCTGTAGTGTATTCACCATAATCGATGATGCTACTGAGATCATTATGAACAAAGGGTATATGAAACCCTTCTAAATAGTTGTCACAATATAGTGCCCAATTGGCGTTTATATTATATGTCTTATTATATTCTGGAGCAAACCTCCATGAATCGATATCTAGAAATCCTACTCTTTCGTCAAGGCGGTTTTTTATCACTGAAAAGTCAATCTGAGGGTCTATTCCAGCAAATAGAAAACGCTTCCATCTCTCAATAGGAATATGGGTTAAATGATCGCATGGCCGGGGAAAATTTTCTACTTCCTTGAATTCGGGCATGTGAACGATTTTGCCTTCAAGATCGAATCTACGGCCATGGTAACCACACACCATTCTATTCATTTTTGCAGGGTGATGTACGATTTGGAATCCTCTATGAGTGCATACATTCGACATACATAAAATCTCATCTTCTTCTGTTGTTCGAAGTAGAAGAGGTTCATTTACCGACTTTTCGAGAAGTGTGATAGGAAATACGTTTTCGGGCATTCCCAATAACTGTTCTCGGTCACCAACATATTGCCAGGACTTAGCCATAACCTTATCAATACTATCCTTATAATATTCTTCGTCTGTGTAGAAACGAGAAGATAGCGTTTCCGCTTGTTCTATGATAGGGTTGATCGGCTTCATTATCCTTGTTTGTTTATTGCGATTAAATCTTGTACAATGGCTAGTTCTTCTTTTGCTTGTGTGAATAACGGTTGTAAATTAACGGCATTTTGCAAATCTATCTCCGCAGATTCATAGTTACCGTACGCCTTATGGATCACGCCTCTATAGTAATATGCAAATGGATTTTCAGGTTGTACCCCTGCTAAGATGTTCATCTGTTCGAATGCTTGTTCTAAGCTGTCTTGTTCGATATAGAGAATTCCTGCGTTGAGGTATGCATCTGTGTATTGACGGTTTTTGGACGAGATCTCTTTGTATATTTTAATTGCACCTGGTATGTCTCCATTGTTCTGTAGATGGAATGCCATCGAGTGCATTACCTGTGGATTATCAGGAGAGACAGTCAGGGCGTTTTCGTAATATTTCATAGGATCTCCCGTTCCATTTTTTTCATGCAGTTCTCCTAATATCAACCACGCGTCTACCATTTCTGGATCGTTTTCTACAGCAGTCTGGAAGCTATTTATGGCCTTATCCAATTGTCCCATAGCACGGAAGTTCATTCCTAGCATGAAGTAAGCTTCATTATTCTGTGGGTCTAACCTGAGGATTTCATTTACCGTGAATACACTGTTTTCGTGTTGACTGAGTAGCATTTGTGTTTCAGATAGCTTGAGAAGAGTTGGAATACGTTCATTGAATAGGCGACTTGCTTTTTCCATAACATCGAGGGCCTTTCTAGACTTAAAATAATCCATATAATTGTCCGAAAGTAAATGATAATATTTTGGCTTCAACGAATCTATTGACATTGCTTTTTCTAAATCTCTAATTGCAGCCTCATATTCTCCTTTTTCATAGAGTACTGTAGCTCTTTGGTACAATATTTCTGGGTTATCTGGAGCATCTGAGATCTGCTGAGTAAGTTGATCTACAAGATTATCTCCTGTACTCACTGGGCCTTTCTTTTTTTTCTCTCCGCCACCACATGATATGATTGCCACTGAAAGCATTAGTATTATCGATACATTGTATATTTTTCTCATTCTATTCATTTTGTGTAAACCACTTCCATTTATCTAGGATTGTCTGCAAAAATACTATTCTTATAGAAAGGACTTCAATATGAGTCGTTAATTAAGAACGGAACGGTGAATTCGAAAGGTATTTGTCGGGGAAAATATTCGATGGTTGCCAAGATGAAGTGAAATTTATTGAGCTTTTCATGAAAAGTGTTCTTAGGTTCTCTAGTTCTTAATGTATTGTATATTATAAATTGGAAGAGAGATAATCAAAAACCTTAGCAGTTTTGAAGAACTTTTAGAATTTGAAGATTTGAAAATCTTTCCAAATCCAGCTTCTTCATTAATTAATCTAGCTGGAGATGCACAAAAAAATGATAATACCACATTTCAAATTATTGATAATAATGGAACAATTGTTTTTTCTGGGACATTAAGCGATCCACAAATCAATGTAGAGTACTTATCTGCTGGAAAGTATCATGTCCTTCTCAGGAAGAATAATTCAAAATTCAAAGGGAGTTTCTTGAAAATGTAATCCCTGATTTCTGGAACGATAAGTAAAATTTTTGGTTAGATTTTTTCCTTTGACATAGACTGACCAGACTAAGGACTCTAACCGTATTTCTGGAAGGGATAGACAAATTAGAATGAGGTATGGAAAACTCATCTTGAAAGTGAAGAGTTTACATCTTCCCTTCAAAAAAAGCATCCAACTCCGCAAAACTCGGATTCACCATCAATACAGCGCCATCAGTCCCTAGCAAGTACTTCGTAGGAATCTCCTTTACGCCATATTGCGTAGCGATTGGACCATCAAACCGATCCAACTGTACTATATGGTGAGGCCAATTCAGATTATCACTTTGGATGGCTTTTTTCCATCTTGCTTCATTGGTTTCTATAGCTACTGATACTATATCAAATCCGCTGGCGTCTGTGAATTTTTTACCGTAAAATTTTTGGTGCAACTTCACTAAATTTGGACTTTCTTGCCGGCAGGGACCACACCAAGACCCCCAAAAATCTAGCAACACGTACTGGCCCTTCATATCTTCCAATGAAAAAGACGCTCCATTGATCAGTGTTGTTGTAAAGCTTGGCACCTTCTCACCATCTCCAAATTTGGGCATGATGTAAACCTTATATCCAATAAAGCCAACTACAGCTAGCCCAAGAAGGATGTTTGTGATGGTAGAGAATGTGTTTTTCATGAGTTGCGTTTTGCGATGGATTTTAATGTAAATATTTTATGAAAATTTAATTCACAAAAACATTACAAAAGCTAAAATTAACATTATAAAGACCATAAAATTACCTTAATTATCTTTTGAAGTAGATAGTATTCCATGCAACCGTCCTTATGCCTACACTTTAGCGACAAAGGAGACTTTATGAAATGCAATGCATTAGGATTAAAGGACAAAAATATTCTCGTACTTTAGCCACTCGAAAAATGTTAAACAATAAGTGAATGTATATTATCAATTGAGCAACACTTTTTAAATAAAAACAACCTGAATATGGCTGAGAATAGCGAAAAAAAACTCTTTCTACTCGATGGTAATGCATTAGTATATCGTGCCCATTTTGCATTTATAACTAGACCTCTTATCAATTCAAAAGGATTGAATACATCAGCAATTACAGGTTTTGTACGGACGCTTTGGGATTTATTGGTCAATCAAAAGCCTTCACATATCGCAGTTGCTTTTGATCCACCAGGAGGAACCTTTAGACACGATTATTTTCCTGAATACAAAGCAGGTAGAGAAGAAACGCCTGAAGATATTCGTACAGCATTTCCATATATAAGACAGATCGTAGAGGCATTCAACATTCCAATCGTAGAGGTACCAAATTATGAAGCGGATGATACCATAGGTACGCTCTGCAAGCAAGCAGAGAAAGAAGGATTTCAAGTATATATGGTGACGCCAGATAAGGATTACGCCCAGCTGGTTTCTGAGAATATCTTCATGTACAAGCCATCTAGACAAGGGAACGGTGTAGATATATTAGGAGAGAAGGAGATCTTAGAGAAGTGGGATATAGATGATGTTCTGAAAGTGATAGATGTACTTGGACTGCAAGGAGATAGTGTGGATAACATACCGGGGGTGCCTGGTATAGGACCAAAAACTGCAGTCAAACTTCTAAAACAATTTGGTACATTGGAAGGTATCCTTGCTGGCACGGATCAGCTGAAAGGAAAGCAAAAAGAAAACCTAGAGAACTTCGCAGAACAAGCTAGATTATCTTACAGATTGGCAACTATAGATCTAAATGTGCCTATACAGTTTGATGCTGAAAGATATATTATTGAGCCATTTGACAAACCAAAATTAGAAGAGTTATTCGTAGAACTTGAGTTTCGTTCATTAGCAACTCAGATTCTTGGGCAAGGCGAAAATGCTGGTCCTAAAGTGCAGCAGGGGGATTTATTTTCTACATACGAAAGAGCTTCACCTGCAGATATTAAAGAAGTTAAGAAGAGTTATTCTGTAGCAAAAACAGATATTACAACACTTAAGCACGACTACCAATTAATCGATACACCGCAACTCAGACAAGACTTAGTTTCGAAGCTAGAAAAGCTGAAATCATTCTCATTTGATACTGAAACTACAAATATTGATGCAAACCTTGCTGAGTTGGTGGGGTTAGTGTTTTCGTATGAAGAGGGTGTTGCATATTATGTGCCGACACCAGCAGACCAAGCGGAGACAAAGTCAATTTGTGCAGAATTCAAAGGTGTATTAGAAGATTCTGAAATTGAAATAGTAGGCCAAAATATCAAGTATGATGCACTGGTCATGAAGTGGTATGACGTAGAATTAGGAGGCAAGTTTTTTGATACTATGATCGCTCACTACCTCTGCGAACCAGACTTGAGACATAAGTTGGACTATTTAGCGGAAGCTTATCTTGATTATAAAATGGTTCCAATAACAGATATCATAGGAAAAGCGGGAAAGAATCAGCTTACTATGCGTGATGTGACTATAGAAAAGGCAAAAGAATACGCAGGAGAAGATGCTGATATGACGCTCAGGTTGCAAGCTCCATTCACTGAGATGATGAAAGAGAATGAGATTCTCGACTTGTATCACACCATGGAAGCTCCTCTTATTAAAGTGCTTACAGATGTTGAGTTTGAGGGAGTACGTATCAATAAACAGTTTCTCAACGATTACTCTGTGAAGTTGGGAATAATGATTGCGGATACCAAAAAAGAGATCTACTCGGATGCAGGAGTTGATTTTAATATTGCGTCTCCAAAGCAGGTGGGGCAAGTATTGTTCGAAAGGTTAGAGATTCCTTATCGATGGAGGAAAACGAGTAGTGGGCAATACTCTACAGGTGTGGAAAAACTGACAGAACTTGCTCCCAAGCATGAAATTGTAAACAAGATATTAACCTATAGGAAATACAGTAAGCTAAAATCAACGTATGTAGACGCACTTCCATTGATGATCAACCCAAAGACGGGAAGGATACATAGTAACTTCAATCAAGCGAGAGCAGCGACAGGTCGACTAAGTTCTGATAAGCCAAACTTGCAGAATATTCCGATTAGAGATGAGGCAGGGAGGGAGATCAGAAAAGCCTTCGAGCCGAGAGACGAGGATCATATATTATTAGCGGCGGATTATTCTCAGATAGAATTGAGGTTAATTGCAGAAATTAGTGGTGACGAGGCTATGATGGAAGCTTTTATCAACGGAAATGACTTTCACCGTGCTACAGCAGCTAAAGTCTATGATACACCCTATGAAGATGTAACACCAGACCAAAGAAGAAATGCAAAAACAGTCAACTTCTCGATCACATACGGTGCTGGAGCAACAAACTTAAGTAGGCAATTGGGGATTAAAAGGACAGAAGCTACTGAACTGATTGAGAACTATTTCATGCAGTTTCAAGGGCTTAAAAGGTATATGGATGATACCATAGAATTTGCTCGTGCAAATGGATATGTAAAAACGATGCTAGGAAGGAGAAGAAACCTTAGGGACATCAATAGTAAAAACGGTTTGACTAGAAGTAATGCAGAACGTATGGCGATCAATACTCCTGTCCAAGGCACTGCAGCGGACATGATCAAGATAGCCATGATCAACATTCACAAAGCAATGAAAGATCAGAAGCTAAAATCAAAAATGATCCTCCAGGTACATGATGAACTCGTATTCGATGTGTATAAACCAGAACTAGAAGAACTAAAAATACTGGTTGAAAAGTTAATGAAGAATGCCATGCCTAACCTAAAAGTTCCTATTCTAGTAGGAATGGATACAGGAAGCAATTGGCTCGAAGCTCATTAATTGATCGGCTTTTGTAACAAATCGTAGATTTGTGGGAAAACGATCAACA
>CAXBGT010000175.1:0-11871 GCA_963975265.1 uncultured Saprospirales bacterium | reverse complement strand
ACTAAATGTCGGAAATCATATCTTTTTTGTGATAATGCTTTTTTATGCAAAAAAAAACTTTTTATGACCCCGACGCAAGCATCGGAGAATTTAAGTAGTAAAAAAGATGCTTAATTTTGACTACACCATCGCAAGCGGATGGAGCATTAGCCTAAATTCATCCAAACTAAATGTCGGAAATCATATCTTTTTTGTGATAATGCTTTTTTATGCAAAAAAAGCTTTTTATGACCCCGACGCAAGCATCGGAGAATTTAAGTAGTAAATCATTCCGCACAAAATACGTGCAAAAGCCCTTTGGTCATTTGATCTAAGGGCTTTTTTAAACTTGGTTCCATTGTGTGTAAACCATATTGCATTTTCAGCATTGTCATTCCGAGCAAAGTCGAGCAGCATTGTCATTCCGAGCGAAGTCGAGGAATAGAATGCACTTAAACCTGCAATTTCGACCGAAGTGGAGAAATCTCCTATCATCAGTTTATTTGCTCAATTCCTTTATGAAACAATTTTGTTCATTATGAATATCGGTCTGTTGACATTTATGAGATGTAATTATTGAAATGTATGGTACATTCATGTTTATAGTACTGCGTGTTTCTACCTTTTGTTCTGTCTTTCCAGTACTGTTCACTCTTTTCTATTACTGTTCACTCCCTTCTAGTACGCTTTTCTTTTGTGTTCAGCCATTTTCATTCCTTTATGTAACAAAACGTTTTCACTTTATTTAATATTAGAATTGCAGATCGTGCAGTTATACCCTTTCTCCTGTCTTTCCCTTTCAGGGCAAGATGTTACTATGCTGTTTCCTGACTTAATGCTGGTCCTGAAAATAGCAATGCGCGAGCAACCGGCACTCAGTGAGTAAATCATATTATACTTTTAGCATTGTCATTCCGAGCGAAGTCGAGGAATAAACCTTTAATTTCGACCGAAGTGGAGAAATCTCCTACCATCAGTTTATTTGCTCAATGCCTTTATTAAATAATTTTGTGCAATATGTTTAACACACGATTCCATTCCTGTTAAGCGGCAATCCGTGTTTAATTCTTAAGACGATGCGTTTGGTGTCTAATTCTTATTTGATCAATTGCAGACTCCACTCTGGTTCTCACAAATTAGATATATCAGACACTCTTTGGAGATGTGAGGTATGTCGGCCATTAATGATAAGTAGTTTGTCAGTCAACCTTTATTTCCTAATCTTCAATACTTAATGTAATGGAACTAGAATTAGGTGAAATCTTAGCTTTGAAGTGGCTGCGTGAATTCAATTTATATCCAGCCGTTTCTTCGAATATGGCTAAACATCTATTCAGGATTTCGCTATCAAGCTTTTTCCCATCAAGTTCAACATAATCAGACTTCAACTTAATCTGGTATTCAGTGGATTTCAAAACTCCTATCTCTAACAAATATGCTTTTAAATTTTCATGTAGCATTGATTGCATACGATTTTCATCATCTACAATAACAATATCGTTCTGTGAAATTTCAGAAGGTGTTGGTGGTGTAGATGCAGTTTTAGAATATTTTGCAATTAAGCTTTCATACTTACTGTAATCGCTTTTTGAAATCAATTTTCCATCTATTTTCAGTTCTAACAGATCTCCATTTTCGTATTTCATATAGATCCTCTCATCGTCATTATCGACTGATATTTCACGAGTGGTGTTGGATTGACTATGCAAAGAAAATGCTACAACTAAGGATAAGCCGAGGGTTAAGATTAGATTTGATAGTTTCATAATTATGTCGTTTTAATAATTAGATGATTAATTGTAATACTAAGTGACTTAAAACATGCACCGTGCCAAAATACAACCTTCTGACATTATTCACTTTACATAATTAAATATTTAACATATAGTCCGATTACGAACGAAAAAGTTCTATGTCAATCAGTTATTTGCCAACTTATACAAGTTAAAGCTCTATATCGAATGCAATTAATAATGATCAATTACATACTTAGCCTAGAACGGATATCCGATCCCCAAGTTAAAAATTACATTCTTACCATGCCAGCTTCCATTAAAGGGTTTGATATCCTTGATCACCCATGCAAACTTACCATCGGATTGGATATCTCTTAAAGGAAAGGCAGTATCAAGTCTTAAGACTAAGAAATCAATATCGAATCTCAGCCCAATACCAGTTCCAACTGCAATTTGATTTATGAACGTATCGAATAAAAACACACCATTTTGTTTTGTAGGCTCATCGCTATCATATAACCATACATTACCAGCGTCTAGAAATACTGCCCCTTTGAAAAAACCTACGATAGGAAAGCGATATTCGACACTAGATTCGATTTTGATATCTCCCGTTTGATCAATAAACTGATTGTTGGACGAGCTTGACTGAAATTCCCCTGGTCCTAATGTCCTTAGCCGAAATGCCCTTATACTATTGGCACCACCTACAGAAAACTGCCTAGAATATGGTAGTTCCGCACTATTTCCATAGGCGAAACCAGCACCAACAAGCAGCTTTGTCGCAATAGAACCGGATTTGCCAAGGGACCAATATTTTCTTACGTCAGCTGTTAATTTAGTAAACTGGGCAAAAGGAGTCCCAAATATTTCAGCTTGGGAGCTACCATTTTGAGGCTTCACAAATAAAGACAACAAATTACCAGCACTTTCTATTGATCCTTTAAAGTATATTTGGTTCACTGGATCAAATTTATCTCGTCTATTGTATACATAATCATAGGATGAACCAGGAATCAGCGTCGTCTGAAAACTAAGCGCTTGTCTTTCATCATTTGCTAGAATAGAATCGAATACCGCAGTTGTACTTGATAATACCAACCAACTTAAATCCACTGGCTTAAAAAACGAAGTCTTCACATCTGTTTCATTCCACCTAAATCCGTATTTAGCACTAGCCGATCTTACCGTATAGAATTCTATTCTTTGTGTTTGATTTACAGAAAGTGAAATCGCTGTTTTGGGGATATAGTTGCGATTCGTTCGTAAATTAATGAATGGTAATACAACCGTTGGTACCGTAAGTGCAGCTTCAAGTTTAATATCACTGGTGTTAATAAATGGTTGTTTGTCTCCAAACTGAGTTTCCAATCCGCCTGAAAGTGAGAGGTCAAATTTCTCAGCACCTCCAAAAATGTTCTTATTTGAATAAGTTAACTTCCCCAATAACCCAAGAAAATTTCCCTGCCTATTATTGAGTTCAACTTCTCCAGTGATACTTTCCATTTTATAGGTCGTCAGATTCAAAAAATGATCTATTCTTTTAGTTCTGGGATTTACTTTAGTCTTTACATTTACAAATTTGAATAGTCCAAAATCCAACAATCTATCAGTAGTTATCTTACTTCGTTTAGCATCATAAATAGTCCCTTCATTAATAAACATTGCTTTGTTGAGTGCATCCTCCCTTAAGAAATCATACCCTTTGGTCATTTTAAACCTTTCGAAGGTCTCCATGTTTGTCGTGTCAGTCGGATTATCAGTATCTAAAGAAAAATTAGGATTAATATATATGCCTCCATAGCTATAACGTTCATACTTAAGTGAATCCTCAGTCGAGCGAAGTCTCATATGAACATCTACCTTATTATTACCTACCAGTGTATCGACAAAATAAATAACGTCTTGCTGATTGATAAATGGGAATCCATTGTTTTTGCCAACTGCAACCACTTCATCTCTATCGGATATTAAGTTTCGTAATTCGTAGTAATCTCCTGTCTTAGTATATACCAATTGATGTAAAATCTTAAGCGTTTTACATATGGGTAGTGTGTCCTGCAAATAGAAAACGCTGTCAATTACATATCTTTGACCTAATGAGGCCACACAACTTAGTTCTATTTTATTTCCTTTCACAAGAGAATCACAAGACACTTTAGCTTGGAGATAGCCATCTTCTACCATTGCTTTTTTGACTCTCTTCTCTGTGATTGATATTTTTTGAGGTTCGAATATTACAGGTTCCGATCCCATCCTATACTTAATAGCATGCTTAAATCCCGTTTTGCCTGTCTTCTCGTACAAATTATAAAACGCAGTTTTAATATTTAGAAAACCAGGAGTATTTGCCTTAAGTAAGTTTAAAGTTACAGTGCTTTTGACATTGGATTTCTTAGTAATATTTTCCTCATCTAAATAGGAGACTTTTGTTCCCGAAAACAGCTTGTCCTCAGGCTTCAATACTTTAGTACCACTACAAGCTACAAGCGTGATCGTTAAATAAATAGCTAATATGTACTTTATTATATTCAAGTATTAATTACTCTTTTTCTTAATTGAACCAAATTCAGTTCTTGCATTAAATCCAACACCATTCTTTGAAGAATTTTCATCTAATATCGTATCGTAATTACTTTTTCTAAACACCTTTATGTTGTATGTTCCGTCTTCGGTAAGCTTATATGAAATGATAAAATCACCAGCAAGGTTGTTAAATAGTGCAGCTGTCGAGTTGCTTTCGAGATCCACGTTTGTGCCAGCTGATACAGTCAAGCGATCATTGAACAATCGCTTTGACACACCAACACCTAACTCTGTTACCAAACCCGCATCCCCTGTAGATGTAAAATCTGAACTATAAGAATTGACATCAAAGTTCAACTCTACTCCTTTTATCAATCCACTAGCCAATTTATTCAATTGATTCGTCACTAATCCACTAAGGCTATTGATGGCTATATTAGTGCTTGTTTGTGCAAGGTCAGCACCTGCATTTGATGCCATAATAAAATTATCAAACAGTAGTAACCCAAATACTTGATTATTCAGTTCATTAGGGTCTGTTCTCAACTGTTGTAGTTTTATACCTATTAGATCTGATACTTTCGTGTCCCCACCAAACCCGGACGGGTCATAGGTAATATCCATTTTAATTTCTGGTCTTGATATACTATTGGAAAGATTAAGGACAACATCTACATTCCTCTTTCTTTTTGTATCTGCAATCTGACTATCTGTGAAATCATCTCCTATTTCTTGGATCAGTAGATCATAAACTTGTGTATTAGCTGTGTATATTGCCGTCACGTCTAAAGTCCCATCTAAAGGGTCACCGTTAAATATGACTCTACCTCCTTTTTGAATATCAAACTCCTTAGCTATCAATCCATAGGTGAAGAGATACTTCCCTTCCGTCACGATATAGGTACCAAATAGCTCTATCTCTCCAGATTTTCTTAAACTAAAAATAAAATCTGCACTGCCTTTTCCAGTAATATTATCGCCTGTAATTGGGTCCATTACCATTTCAAATTCTGAATCTTCGGCCACGGTTAGCTTTAAATTAACATCAAATGGAAAAGTATTTCGAGATCTTTTTGCCTTGGCATTTAGGCTATCGACAGATATATTCCTTGGATCAGCATATATTATGAAGTCTGTCTCATAATCTAATTGATCAATAGTAAATGGAGAGATTGCCAACCTAGAATTCTTAATCGCTTTTGCCGTCCCATCTACTTGAACATCGTCGATAGGTCCTTGAACCGAAACATTAGCTTTTACAGTAACATTTCCGTAAAAGAGTGAATTTTCTACAGGAGTCGTATTTAGAAACAGAAACTCCTCCGTGTCTATATTCAAGTCCAGATACATTTCACTCAGATTGGTGTGGAGTATTTGCCCCGTCAAATTTGCCACATTATTTCTTTCATCAACAATGACCATATCACCTAAAGAAATTGATTCATTATCTATGTTTATCGTTTGATCCAAAATCGCATATCTACTGTTGGTAAATACAGGAGTAGATTGAATACCAACTAGGTCTATTTTACCATTTAGTTTTGGCATGGAAGGAGTTCCAGCGATCTTAACTCTACCAATAATTGCTCCTTTACTATCTGATAGAATATCCGTTAAAAATGGATCTAGAGTAGTGACCTCAAGCCTAGTCATATCAAGAAATCCTTTGATCGACTGATCCCCTATTCCATAGGTGAGATCTAGTATTGCATCATTTTGAGGCCCCTTGAGTTCCATTTTGGTTAGTACCGTATTCTCCTCCCTATTTTGAATAGCAACTACCTTGACATCCCCAACGGCATAATCTTTAAGCATTATATTGTTCATCTGGACATCGGCAGTTACAAATGGCTTTCCTAATATATTATTAATAACGACAGCACCATTTATTTCACCTTCGAAGTATTCGTTATCTTTTCCTATAATTGACGTCAACTCTGATAAAATAAAATGATCCATCAATATCTCTATAGCTTGTCCATTTACATTTTCATCAGTATAAGCTGTTATAGCTTGCTTCTCCTTAGAGATACTGAGGTCCTGCACAAATAGGCCTTCCGCACCATAGCTTACTTCATTATAAGGTGAAAAATTCCATACGGATTGATTAATAATGATCGTATCATGTAAGTTGACTACATAATCAGCTCTACGAGATATATCACCTCCGATAAGCAATGTCTGCTCGTCATTTTTATTGAATAACTCAACATTCAGGTTCGCTAAGCGGCTATTTAGGTCTGCATTAATGTTCGCTTCATAAATTAGTATGTCGTTCCCTTCTGTGATATTGTCCAATATAATATTGCCATTTATGAAATCTTTTCTACCATCAAAAAAGTAATTGCCACTTTCAATTATATACCCCTCGTAGAGCAGACTATCAATACTTCCTTTGAAGTCAATCTTCGAATCATCACTTGAAAAATGCCCCATTAAATTCGCATCTTTGACTTCTATCTCTTTGTCAAATAGCACTTTCAGTATTGGATTTATTTTTTTCGAATGGAGACCTAAGTCAAAATTCTGATTGTAAAACAAAGCTGTATCTATAGCTGCCGCTTCTTCATATCCAAATTCGATTGGAATGTAGTTTTTGAAGTATTCTTCTAACACACTTCCTAATTCCGACAGTTTTATGCTTCCTTCCGCTTTTGCATCCAAAAACGAACTTTGTAGTTGATATACCTTAGAATCTTCATCATTCTTGATTGCTGTAAATGAGAGGATCGAATCAGATTCATACACTCCATTTTGAGTGCCAATTTTTAAATCTTGAATTGTTGCCGCACCTAGAAAATTGTCAATATTATTTCCTTTCATGGTACCACGCACTAAGCCTGAAACCCAGAATAAACTATCTCCAATTCCGAACTGGGTGAGATCAAACCTTTGTATTTCAGAGGTAAATTCTATTTTACTATTTGATCCATTCAAATCAGCGATCCCATCGAAATTGAGTTTGATCTTATCATCATTTGAGACCACTCTTCCTGTGAACGTACTGTTAGAATAAATTCCTTTCACTACAATATCTCGATAACTCTCACCAGCATAAACGATCTTCACAGCTTTAAGATCCATACTGGCATTCAAGGTTTTAAGATCAAGTCCGCTTCCTTCAATTGAGCCAGAAACGGTAACGGTACCTACAGTTGAATCTTGCAATAATTTACCTAACTCAAAATCCTTAAGATCAAAATCTCCTCTATATTCAGCATCTGAATAAGTAGAATTGAAAACTACTGAAGCATCCAATACAGCATCTCCGAGATCAGTTTTCAAATTACCAGCCATAGTAATATTCGTAGCATTCCCTTTGATCGTTCCTACGTAATCTATTTCTCCTAAGTTATAAAGCTGAGACGGAATTGATTCACCTTGCAGCACGTTTTGGGGATTCATTTTTAAGACATCAAAATTAAAATCTAACCAGATGTCTTGCGCTTTATCTAGTCGAGTCACTTCACCTTTACCAATGATTTTTGTATTGTCACCAGATGATAGATTGATGCTGTGGACAGTTATCTTTTTATCATTTCCATCTGCATTCACGGAACCAACCAACTTACCCAAGTTCTTCAATTCAGCGGGCATCTTGAAAGAAGGAAATATTGAAGTCAGATAATTTTGTGTCGTACTGATATTTTTCAGTTTTACAGAATAGGAAATTTTCTTACCCGATTGAAAAGCAAGATCACCACTAGCTTTTAGATTATTATCGATATTTAAGGAAGTATTAGACAATTTAATCTGTCCATTTTCACTGCTTATTTGTCCATTGTATTTTATTCTTTTTAGTTTTCTTAAATCGATAAACTTGATCTGTTTCGGATTAATAAATTTAGCAACATCATTTTCACTAATGTCACCTTCTTTAATATTGACAAATATTTTCTGTTGAAAAAAATTATTTATCAGTTCATCAAAACTTAAATATTCACTTTTTATGGATGCCTCAAGCTTACTTTCGGGAGTAGTAATAGTAAGATCATCGAGATCCAGCATGTTATTACTTGTCGTTATTTCTGTTTTTAAATTTTGAATTTCTAAACCAGAGCTATCTTTAAGATTAAGAACCTCAATTTTACCTGATATTTCAGTCCCCCATTTTAGATTCTTCACCGTTAGGTTCGCTTCTGAAATATCAATATGATTGTAATCAAACCCTACCGCTTTCTTCGGCATATGTTTTTTATCATATCCAATAGAAACATTTCTTAATTGTAAATCAAGAACATTCAAAAATATAGGCAAGGCTGGGAATTCTGTCTTTCCTCCAGTGTTTTGAGATGGTAATCGCTCTATCAAGCTAAACTTCAGACCATCAGAAGCAATATTATTAAACAAAAGTGTATCAAATGTCTCTGGAAATGATGTAAAATAAGCTTCTAGATGTGGAATATCAACTACCATATCAGAAGTTGATCCTCTCATTTTAATAATTACATCATCCAATATGATATCGTCTAATCCAAATTTCCAACCTGGACTTGTTGATTCTGGCTTATCACTTGATGATTCACTTTTATTAAGATGATCCACAATATGTTGATAATTGGACTCTCCTTTATCATCAGTCAAATGGACTTTAGCTCCACTCAATTTAATATCATCAATGAAGAGTGTTTTATCAAATAAGGAAAACAAGCTAATATCAATATTTAGAGATTCTGCATGAACCAAGGTATCTCCGTTACCGCCCTCAATATAAATTTGATTAAGTGATACTTCTTCGAAAAAATCAATATCTAATTCTACAGCTCGTACTTGAGTACCTAATGTGTTTGAAACCTTCTCCAATATAATAGGAAGCAGCTTGTTCTGCATCCAGCATGTCTGCAATAACAACCAAAATATAAATAGCACAACAAAGAGAAATGCTAAAATGTAAGCCGTATATTTTCCTATCTTCTTAATGTCAATTATTTACTTTGAGACAAATCTAACGATTTATAATTTTCAATGGTCTTTTGGAAAGGTTAGGTTTTGTTTTGGATGTGTTAATCTTTTAAGAAAACATCATCTGAGGCGATCATAGAGAAAAACATATCAGTAATTCTGAAATCACCTGAAAGGTTTATCTGCATTTTCTTGCCTTTAGCTTGATAATAAATTACAACTTCAAACTATCTAAGAACTCAATTATGAATAAGTCCGCCGTTAATCTATGCTTTTTTTGCTGTGCACATGCTTAATAATATGTGCTTGCACGATTCCTGCCAGTAATGGCAGCTCTGACCCAGAATTATCTACAAAACTGTCTAAAATAGAATCGCTAGGGTTCATTTATAGTAAACTTAGATTCGAAGGCACTGATTTTAGATAGAGATTGTGCTAACGTTCAAGTCGAATTATCCAATGGTTCAATTATTCACGAATTGGATATTCGAACGTGTGAATAGAACTCAATTATTCCATGGATACCAAAAGACGTAGATCCTGATAAATATGATGTGACTGTACGTTTTGGTAATCTATCTATTTCTTCTATTGATGGTAATAACCTTGAAACCGATGTAAAAATCAGACCAGAAATTCTAACTATAAGTGCCACTGAAATAACAGCTGGTCAATCTTTAGATATTACAGGACTACATATAGTAAATAACAGTAACAGCCCATCTAATGCCCCTAAGGTCTGGATCATGGGTTCAGGATCTACAAATACAGTTTCTGAAATCACAGTAAATACTGCCGGAAGTTGAGCATCCATCATGATTGATGACGGGATCCCACCTGGAGACTATGACTTCTTGCTTTCAACTGATGAATGGAGTAATCGATTACAATTAACCATTAAATAATATTTCAACTTCACCTCATATGTCTCAAATTAATTGAAAAGAGTGGTGAGAAACAATATATTTTTAGCCACATCTAAACTTTATTTCAAACAACCCTAAATTAATTCCCAATTCATCATTCCTTTTATGGCATTTAATGAATTAAAGCGTCAAATTTGCTATCGAAGAATTTACCGCCCCTTTATTATACAATCAAAACGCAGATTATTATGGCTATAGTAGAAATGAGAGTTCCCACCATTGGAGAATCAATTACCGAAGTTACTTTATCTCAATGGTTAAAAGAGAATGGAGATTTTGTAAAACTAGACGAGCCAATCTGCGAATTTGAATCTGATAAAGCAACACTAGAATTCCCTGCGGAAGCTGAAGGGAAACTAATATATGTAGCTGCCGAAGATGATGACATAGAAATCGGTGGTCTTGTAGCAAAGATAGACACAAGCTTTGCCGCTCTAAATGGTGGAGATACACCTGCCAAGGAAGAAGCTCCTGTAAAAGAAGAGACGCCAAAAGCTGAAACCAAAATAGAAGAAACTCCTGCCGCAACACCTCAGACAGCTAATTATGCATCGGGGCACCCTTCACCAGCGGCTGGAAAAATATTAAGAGACAATAATGTAAGTTCTGAAAATGTAGCTGGAACCGGCAAAGACGGTCGAATTACTAAAGAAGATGCTCAAAAAGCAAGTCAAAACAAACCTGCTCCTCAATCTGCCAATACACCTGAATTATCAACACCTACTCCTGCAACTGCTGCGTACAGTCGAGGTGTAAGAGAAGAAAAAATGAGTCGAATGCGAAGAACAATCGCAAGCAGACTCGTCTCAGCTAAGAACAATACAGCGATGCTTACTACTTTCAATGAAGTAGACTTATCAGAAGTGATGAAACTAAGAAAACAGGTACAAGAGAAATTTGTAGAGAAGCATGGAGTAAAGTTAGGTTTCATGTCATTGTTCGCCAAAGCATGTTCTAATGTATTGATGGAGATGCCTGACGTAAATGCTATGATCGATGGTAACAATATCATATTCAACGACTTCGTAGATATTTCAATAGCGATCAGCACTCCTACTGGTTTGGTTGTGCCTCCGGTAAGAAATGTAGAATCAATGGACTTCCATGAAATAGAATTGGCGATAAAAGGCTTAGCTGTAAAAGCTAGAGAAGGTAAATTGACTTTGGATGAAATGAAAGGTGGAACGTTTACAATCACAAATGGTGGTGTATTCGGATCATTGGTAAGTACTCCGATCATAAATGAACCTCAGTCAGCAATCTTGGGCATGCACGCCATCAAGGAAAGACCGGTAGCTATAAATGGGCAAGTAGAAATAAGACCTATGATGTATCTCGCCCTATCATATGACCATAGAGTGATCGATGGAAGTACGTCAGTTACGTTCTTAGTAAAAGTGAAAGAACAGTTAGAAGATCCGATGAAGTTATTGTTAAACATCTAGTGATCTTTGTTCTGTAAAACATATAAGGATCTAAGCCTGCTCATTGATTTGAGTGGGCTTTTTTATTGAAGTGTTTAAAATGTAATAACCATCTGAATATTACTCCGCTCGTAAGGTGAAGAATAACCTTCTATTTTTTGAAAGCCGAGTTTATGATAAAGCGACAATGCTGGTTTCAATTTAGTATTACTTTCCAAAAATAGATTAGTAGCACCTAGAGATTTAGCCTTCTCTATGACCGCTAAACCCAACTGATACCCAATGCCTTTTCCTTGTGCTGCTGGAGATACCGCCATTTTTGCAAGTTCGTAATCAAAATTGTTATCTTCCATTTTCATGAGTGCACACACGCCTAAT
>CAXBGT010000174.1:0-12188 GCA_963975265.1 uncultured Saprospirales bacterium | reverse complement strand
TTGCTGGGCGATAAGATGGAGTGTAAGCTCTTCCACCTTTTCCATGAGTTTTATTTGCATTTCTCCTAACAGAATACCTTCTTTTTCTACTTCTGATGCCGATGGAATATTGGGTAGGTGATTATGTTTCTGGATATACGCTTCTAACTGAGGAAGCGACAAGAGTTTGTAATCCTCGCGAAATACATAATCTGGCCAGTCAAGTGAATTCTGCACTCGTACTTCTTCTGCGATCATTTTACCATCGAGTATAAGCTTGTACAGACCACTATATGGATCAGCCTGAGTACCGATCCTAAGATCATCGCTGATGTATGCCTTGCCAGCTGCGTACATTGCCCATCCGTCAGAGACAGGTGTGTAGGAATAAATACCAAAAACGGTTGAAGATGGATTGGTACTTGAAGCGGTATTGTGGATGCCAAAAACATTTCCAGCACCTGAACCAACAGCTGTAATGAAGGAGCCATAGGTGGTTTCAGGTCCATTATGGGATACATTTATTCTGGTGGCAGCGGCATTGCTTCCTATTACTGTGTTGACATTATTGATATGTAACCTACCTTGATTTGCTGTAGTACCCACACCTAGATTATCTGATACCTCAAGATCATCTAAAATGTGAACATCCCCTGGGCCCAATTCTGCGGCAAGATTTGTGGTTCCTCCAGATGCTGATGCCTTGATCCCTATTCTCGTGCCTGATGATCCAGAAGCATGCGCATGCACACCATAAACTGTTCCCCCGTAACTGGAGCCACTTCCTAGCGAATATAGCCCTTTGTAGCCGCCGGTGAAATAGCCTCCAATGCCATATCCTATTTCTGGTTGAGACCATCCTTCTATCGCTCTTATGTCTTCAAATCCTGTGAAATTTGTACGACTATAGAAGACATGATCTAGTGTATTATCTAAACCTAGAATCTCAAATTGGCGATTTGGATTAGCAATATTTATCCCTACTCTGTCTGAAAGAAGATTGACTCCCGGTGTTTGGCAGAAGCATATTAGTTGTGATAGTATTAGGCCTGTTATTAATATTAACTTTTTCATAGACAATAATTTTAATTTTACTCAAAATTGGTTGTAAAAAACGTCAGTATCAAGTGTGATGATTATTCGGTCATGATAGGTTAGTAATCCGTTATTTCTCTACCGTCCTGCTAAAAATTGATTGACAACAGATTTACAAGATCGTGATATTGGCAATGTGGTTCCGTCTTTGAGAATAATTGATCCTGCAAGACCTTTGCGATAACTTTTGATGAAAGATGTATTGATCATATGAGATTGATGTATTCTTAAAAACTGATGATCGACCAAAATATTGGCAAAGTGTTTTAATGGTTTTGATACCATAAGCTTTTCACCATCTGCAAAAAAGAGGTGACAATAATTCGAATCAGCACTGAGATAGACTAGGTCTTTGACTTCGATGAATTCTGCTCCATCCAATGTTGGAATAGCGAGCGTGTAGTTCTCATTGTTACCAAATTTCAGGTTGTGCATGATCAACGCAAGTTTCTTCTCTATATCATGGGATGCTTTTCTATCCTGTACTTTTTGAATAGCTGTCATCAGCTTTTGTGGATCTACTGGCTTCACTAGGTAGTCTACTGCACTGAATTCAAATGCTCTGACTGCGTATTTGTTAAATGCAGTAACAAGAATCAAATCGAAATCTTTATAGTCCAATTTTTCCAACATTGTAAATGCATTCATCCGCGGCATCTGGATATCTGACATTACCAGATCTGGTTTGAGCTCATTGATATGTAGAATAGCATCTTCTGGATTATTGACTGATTTTATTATTTCCACAGATGGGCAATGCGTATTTAGATCGTAGGTTAGCGATTCTAATGCCATCATTTCGTCATCTACCAATATTGTCTTCATACACTAATTTTTGATATTTGAATTTGAATTAAAGTGCCCTGCGATACTTCATTTTTTACTTTGTCAAGAATTGAAACTATAATGTCATTTTCCCTGATTAAAGAATTAAGTTTGATCCGATCAATAGATATCGAACTTCCTTTAGCATTGTGTTTGTAATCGTTGTTCTCGGCATTGATTTTCGAGGATGCAATTCTTCCAATCCCGTTGTCTTCAATCGATATTAATATGCCATGTTCTTTTCTAGACACAGATAATATTAGAGTTCCTTTTTTATCAAGCAGCGGCATAATACCATGCCACAAGCTGTTTTCTAGGTGAGGCTGTAAAATCATTGGAGGCACTGATATATAGTCAAGTTCAATCCCATCCTCAATCTCTATTGAATAGTCAAATCTATCCATAAATCTGAGTTTTTCCATTTTGAGATACTGCTCAGAAAATTCCAGTTCTTCAGATAAAGTTACCTCTTGTTTGTCACTCAAATCAAGAACATTACGAATCATCGATGAAAAGACCAATACATACTCAATTGCCTGCGGGTTTTCGTTTTTTTGGATTAGTGTTTTGATGGAATTGAGACTATTAAAAATGAAGTGAGGGTTCAATTGTGCACGTAGCGCTTTTAGTTCCAGTTCCGCCATCTTTTTATCAATGTTGGATTTATACAAGGCTGCATTCATTCTCCATTTATATAGGAAGTACAGGGACGCTAAAAAAGCTCCAATAACAAATGCAAGAAAAAGTTTGGTCCTCCACCAGGGTGTCTTGATAGTGAATGTAATTAAAGTTTTAATTTCTGAAATTCGTGGTCCTTCGACTCTGACTTGAAATTCATAGTCTCCGTATGGAAGATGTGGGTAAAAAGCTGATTGCTTGGTGCCTTGGTAGACCCAATCGTCATCCCATCCATTTAGTTTTGTATAGAAGGAAAGCTGATCATAAGGACCAAAATATATTGTATTCCAGTTAAAGCTTATATTTCTTTCCTTAGACGGTAAGGTCAGCGAGGATTTGACCGGTCTTAATTTATTGTCAACATTTATGGTTGATAATTCGATACCATACAATTTGAAACTTTTCTGATCTTTGTCAATTATTATGAAAGAATCATCCGTGGACGTAAATAAAAATTGCTTTGTGTTATGTATTGGTTCATCTACTTTGGAGAAATTATATTTTCCCTCTAGATTGTAAACCATTTTCTCACTCTTTGTGTCAAATCCCTTAATACCAGAATATACTGACATCCAAATAATACCATTCTCGTCGATTGTTGAATGCCTAGCAGTAAAATGTTTATCCTTTTCTAATACAGATTCAGTAACATATTTTTCATTTGATTTATCGAAAGTGAATTTTGATATGCCATCAAATCTATTAGCCAACCACAACACACCATTCACATCATGTAATCCAGTAATATTTGAAACACCATTGATTTCGATGAATTCTGAATTGCCAGATTTTCGATCTATTATGTATATGAATTGTGATCCATATACATAAACAATAGAGTCTTTACCTGAACTTAGGTCGTATCTAGGATAAGGGAATTTGTTCATCCTTTTAGAAGGAATCTTATATGATAATTTTTGATTTCCCTTTTTGTCATAAACAACAATATTATCAGGATACGAGGCTATATATTCATTTTTTGTACAAATAAAATCTAGATAGTTCGTTGTCTTTTCTAATTGTATTGTTTTAGTCTTGTGGGTTTCTACATCATAGATTGCTAGGATCTCATTTGTTTTGGGATAGAGAAATTGATTGGTATATTTGTCATAGTCAATTACCCATTTAGGTCCGTCGAATGAGGTAATGATATCTTCTGATATTTCTTGAATTGTGTTTTTAAAAGCTTTTTCACCTCCAATGAAGTAAATGATATTTGTTCCTTCGTCATCAGGTATAGCCCAAAATATAGAGCGTGAATTTAGCTGTGGAATTAAAATTTCCTCAAATGATTTGATAGACAATTTAGTCAGACCATTATCATTTGATAGCCAAAAAATGCCATCCCTATCCTTAAATACGCCAGTATTATTTTTCTCTAAGCCTTCTATTTGCAATTTGCTAAAAGACTTCATGTTTAGATCATAAGATATCAAGTCTCCACTATTGTTAGTGATGATTAGAGTAGAATCATTTAAGAATTCAAGATCTGTGTTGATCATATATGGACCCACATCAAGAATTAGATCTTTATTTATATATAGTTGATTAATACTTTCATCTCTAGTGTCAAATTTTAAAGTGCCTACTCCCCAGGTTGATAGCAGGTATTCAAATTCATTCAATTGAGTCATATTATGAATTTGATATAAGAATTCTCTAAACTTATTCAGTAAAAATAAATGTACAAGTTGTTTTTTTTGGGTATCAAATGTGGCAATTTGCATTTTCCCTCCTATAAATAAGGTAGTCGGATGCGTCTTATCTTTTATTATTGACCTGAATACCTTTGCTGAATGGTGATTGTTTTTATGTTGTATTTCTGGTGTCAGATCGTAGTATGTCCATATTTGTGATTCTAGATCATACTCATGTAGCCCTATAAAGGAGGTTATGTAAAGTGAAGTGCTGACTTGAATAATGTCTGTAAATTCGTTAGAGTTATCTGTAAAGTTTTGTTCAAAGCGAGTCATACAAGATAAAAATTTATCTTTCTTCTTATCATATCTAAATAGGCCTTCCTTTCCTGCGACATATAAAATACCATTGTCAGTAACATATGATGCATGCATTTCTGGATTAGTAAACGTTGAAGTGTCATTCGGGTTTCCAGAGTATATCTTGAACTCATTGCCATCGAATCGATTAATTCCTGATAGGGAATTAATCCATAAATAGCCTGAACTATCTTGAACAACCTGTCTCTTTGGTCCATCAGAAAGACCATCAGATGGGCCATAATTAGATACTTGATATTGCTGCCCTTTTAAGACTATCGGTACAATAAGTATTAACGTAATCAGGATTTTATATAAAGAATTACTCAATATCTTTGTTTTGAACTTTCAGTAAACAATATCGTATTATTAGTGGCATTTATGGAATATAGTGACTATGCTGCATACTTCAGTTATTATTTGGATATAGAATTAAAATCCGAATGTTGATTAAGGGTATTTGCTGTAATAAATAAATCAATTTAAAACGTAGAACAAAAATCAATAGCAATTACAGGAAGGAGTATACATGGTACTTTATCCTTCTTTAACAATAGTGAAATGTTACGCTTATATAGCGGGCCAATTCGAATCAAATCATAACCAATGCTTATTCTACTCGCTTCAATAGATGTGATGTAGCTCCTTGCAACAGCAAATAATAAATTACCAATTAAATTATAAAATCTGAAAATCAATTTACTCTGTTTATCACCTGCTTTTTCTTGGAAAATGTCACTTTCTAAATGACATTCAGTTTTTCGCCTAACGGATTAACGAAACTAAAAATTGACAACTTCCCCCGAAAACAGCACTTCCAAACAAACATATTTTCCTACATTACGATCATTTACTAATCTACATTCAACCATAGATGAAACGATCAATATTTCTCATACTATTTATTCTAATAGGATTGTCCGATAATCAACTATTTGCTCAATATGAAAAAGATAAAAACTCTAGCTACGGATCCGTAGAATGGAGAAATATAGGGCCTTATCGTGGTGGTAGGTCCTGCGCAGTAACAGGAGTATCTGGAAAGCCAAACTTATTCTATTTTGGAGCAGCAGGTGGAGGTATTTGGAAAACTACAAATGGAGGTCGTGCATGGGAGAATATTTCTGATGGTTTCTTTGGTGGGTCGATCGGTAGCATTGCTGTAGCGGCTTCTGATGCCAATGTAATTTATGTAGGTGGGGGGGAGAAAACAGTAAGAGGAAATGTCTCATTTGGCTACGGAGTTTGGAAATCTGAAAATGCTGGGAAAACTTGGGCCAACATGGGACTCAATACTTCAAGACACATCTCAAGAATCAGAATCCATCCAAAGAATCCTGATATCGTATACGCTGCGGTAATGGGTGACCTGTACAAAGGAACTCAAGACAGAGGAGTATACAAATCAATGAATGGCGGTAAAACTTGGAAAAAGGTATTGTTCGCTAATCAAGATGCTGGAGCTGTAGATCTTGTGATCGATCCTACAAATCATCGAACCTTATACGCTACAACTTGGAATATTAGAAGAACTCCTTATTCATTGTCAAGTGGGGGAGATGGATCTGCATTATGGAAGAGTACCGACCAAGGAGAATCTTGGAAGAATATATCAGATGCAAAAGGTCTTCCGAAAGGAGTATGGGGAATAGCGGGTGTAGCAGTATCTCCTGTTGATGGGGAAAGAGTTTTTGCTATGATAGAGCATGAAAATGGCGGACTGTATCGATCTGATGATGGTGGTAAAAACTGGACGAAGATCAATAGTGAAAGAAAGTTGCGTCAAAGAGCATGGTATTATACAAGACTATATGCTGATACTGAAGATATAGACGCAGTTTATGTGCTAAATGTTAGATATCATAAGTCAACAGATGGAGGAAAGACATTCTCTACGCATAATGCTCCTCACGGAGATCATCATGATCTTTGGATTGCACCTGAGAATCCCAATAGGATGATTATCGGTGATGATGGTGGAGCGCAAGTCACGTATGATGGTGGAGAAACATGGAGCACATATCACAATCAACCTACATCGCAATTCTACAGAATCATAACGGATAATCATTTTCCATACAGAATCTATGTTGCTCAACAAGATAATAGCACTTTAAGAATCCCTCATAGAACTACAGGAGGTACGATTGATGAGGACGACTGGCAACGTTCGGCAGGAGGAGAATCCGCGCACATCGCTATTGATCCAAATGATAATGACATCGTGTACGGTGGTAGTTATGATGGATTTCTAACAAGGCTCAACCATAGAACAGGATCTGTAAGAGCTGTCAATGTATGGCCAGATAATGTGATGGGACATGGTGTGGAAGATATGAAGTACAGGTTTCAATGGAACTTCCCGATTTTCTTCTCGAAGCATGATGATAAGAAGCTTTATACAGGATCTCAACATCTTCATGTATCGACTGATGAAGGACAATCATGGAAAGTAATATCTCCTGATCTCACGAGAAACGAACCAGAAAAACAAAAGTCAAGCGGTGGTCCAATCACTCAAGATAATACAAGTGTAGAATATTATGCAACCATCTTCGCTGCTCAAGAATCATCTCTAAAAGAGGGATTGATTTGGGTAGGGTCCGATGACGGACGTATCCATGTAACTCAAGATGCAGGAGAAAGTTGGACAGATGTTACTTCCCCTAAAATGCCCAAATATTTGATGATAAATAGCATAGAGCCGAGTCCATATGATGAAGGTACTTGCTACGTGGCAGGTACACTTTATAAAGCGGGAGATTATGCACCACATCTCTATGTTACTAGAGATTATGGAAAGACTTGGAAGAAGATAGTTGCTGGAATAGCACCAGAACACTTTACAAGAGTACTCAGAGCTGATCCAGTCAAAAAAGGCTACTTGTATGCTGGCACTGAAACGGGAATGTATATTTCGAATAATGATGGTCAATCATGGCACTCATTCCAACAGAACATGCCAATCGTACCTATTACAGATTTAGTTATAAAAAACAATAATCTAGTAGCGGCCACTCAAGGCAGAGGAATATGGCTGATTGATGACCTTACAGTTATGCATCAGCAAATGGATCTTCCAAATATTAAGCAAAATCACCTCTTTAAGCCAATGGATAGCTATAGAATGGGAGGCTTTCAAAGAAAGAATCCAACCGGTGCTGGAACTAACCATCCTGGAGGAGTAATGACACATTTTTATTTGAAAGATTTCGACGATAAAAAAGATTCGATCTCTATATCATATATGAATGCTGCTGGTGATACCATAAGGGCCTATAGCACTTTTGCCAAGGAAAAGAAGGATAAGTTTACTGTGGAAAAGGGGGGAAATATGCATGTTTGGAATCTGAGTTATGATCCAGCCACTAAATTTGATGGAATGATTCTTTGGTGGGGTAGCCTCAATGGCCCAAAAGCTAAGCCAGGAGACTATAAAGTTATACTTGACATCAATGGTGAAAAACAATCACAAGATTTTAAAGTACTCCAAAGACCTGATTCTGAAGGGTCATTGGCTGATATAAACTCTCAATTTGACTTTGTGAAATCGATTAATATAAAGCTCGATGATGCGCACCAAGCAATTATCGATATACGATCACTTCGTAAGCAAATGAAAGGATATGTAGAGAAAATTGCAGATGAAGAAATCAAAGATTATGCAGCTGAAGTAGATTCTCTAATGACAAAAGTAGAGAAAGCATTATATCAAACTAAAAACAAATCAGGGCAAGATCCACTTAACTTTCCAATCCGTTTGACAAACAAACTTGCTCACTTAAATAGTCTGACACAGATGGGGAATAATGATTTTCCACCAACTGCGGCCGCGATCAGCGTACGTGACGAACTAAACGGCTTGATAGACGATGAGTTGCAATTATGGAATGAAGTAAAGGCTAAAATGCTTCCAAAATTAAATCAGATGATTAGGGATAAGGCATTGGATGTGATTATTCTCGATAAGAAATGATATTTTTTGCTGTCTGTAGTAGTAAGCCAGTCGTAGCGAACGACAACCTTTTAGATATCATGAAAAATCAGGAATTAACGAAAATAGCTAACGTGCACATAGTTAAATAATTTATTGCAAATTATTTCATAATGAAACTAGGAGCTTTTTCAATTAGCTTATCCGGCAAGGATTTAAAGACATCTAAAATGTTCTACAAAAATCTAGGATTCACTGTGTTCGAAGGAGACTTGAATATGACCAACCTCCTCATGAAAAATGGAAATGGCTTGATTGGATTATTCCAAGGTATGTTTGAAAATACATAATCACTTTCGACCCTGGTCTGGCTCAAAATGCTGGTAACCTTGAGCATATCGATGATGAAAGGGAAATACAATCGGATTTAAAAGATAACGGTATAAAGTTGGAGTCTGAAGCGGATGGAAGGAGTAGAGGACCTGCAAACTATTATTATATCTATCCGGATGGGAGTAGTATATGAATAGATCAGCAGGTATGATTATTAATCATTTCTTCGAAAAAAATAATGAATTCACAGTAGAATCATGTAATCATTGCGTCAATTGTCGTATTTTTATGAATCAAACGAAAATCAAACTAATCTATCAATGGATGACGCTTACGAAGAAGCACGTAAAAGGGTAAAAAAGAAAAAGGGATTTCTTAAGGAATTAACTGTTTTTGTTGCCGTATCAATTGGATTTATAGTAATAAACCTTTCTACAAGCCCTAATGATTTATGGTTCTATTGGGCTATCGGTCCTTGGGGTCTCACTTTGCTTGCTCGAGGTTTATATATGGCAATTGTGAGCAAATCTGACAACTGGGAGCAAAGAGAAATGAGAAAAGAACTAAGAGCACTTGGCAAGAATCCTGATGAGTATATCGAAGATTCACTTGAGCTTGATGATCTCCACCCCGAATATGCAGAAAATCCAAAGAAATATAAGGACGACGATTTTGTCTAAACAAAACAAAAAGAGGTTGGGATTTCCAAAATCCCAACCTCTTTCTAACTTCAGAAAATAAAGTACTTATTTTTCTTTTCCAAAAACCTTTTTCAGTAGATCTGTATTTCTTTGATCTACATTGTTTCTTATTCCTTCTTCTTTTACAGCAATCAGTGAGAACATGCCAACAAGTGCTTTATTGTTTACATGGTCATCCAGTTCTGGATTTACATCTGACACAAAGGGTAATTTGTTATAAGCGGTGACTGTTTTTTTCCAATATTCTCTTGCATTCACTTCATCAAGAGCAGATACTATCACTGGCATAAATGCATCATATAATTTCTTATAACTCTTATCTTTTAAATAGGTAGTAGCAGCATCATCTTCTCCGGATAGAATATTAAGTGCATCGTCAAATGAGATTTGCTTTACCGCGTCAATAAAAATAGGTGATGCCTTTTTTGCTGCACTTTCTGCTGCACGATTCATTTTTTCTATTAAGTCGCGTTCTACATTTTCGAAGCCAGGTACCATCTTTACTTTGGATATTACTTTCTCAGCTTCACTAGGAATCTCTATTTTATATTGACTCTTAAGATATCCATCTTCTGCGGATAATTTATCCACAGCCTTAGCGATACCTTGGTCTAGTGCTTCCTTTAGTCCATTTGCAACTTCATCTTTTGATATTACAGGTTCTCCCTTGAGTACATTTTCTGCCTTTTTTAGGATGCTCCCAAATTGTGCAGTGCTCGTATTTACTGCAAACAGTAGGATAAATGATAGGATGCTTAAGTTCTTTATGTAATTCATATATTTATTTTAATGTTCTACTATGTTAACGGTCGAAATCAAGTTATGACACTATTTTTGATGATAATATTCTGTTAAATATATAAATCTAACAAGTCAAGAGTCAGCCCACAAATTTGCAATATGCTGCATTGACCATCATGTTTTTGTTTTGTGAAATTCAATGGATCAACAAATCAGCAAATCAACTCAGTAATTCATCAACTCGATAACAATCCATCCTAATCCATGACAAGAAATCTAAATGATTTCTCACCACCATCTGCTTTAACTACACAAATATACAAACCTTCCGATAGATCATCAACATCAATCTCACGATTACTAGTGGTTTTTCCAGACCTTATCAGCTTGCCTGTAACGTCCAAGATATCAAAGGTAATCTTTACGTCTATTGCACCTCCAAATTGAATGATATTGCTCGCAGGATTTGGGAATAAGCTCAACGCATCTAAGGTAGGATTAGAAACGGAAGTAATAATCTCAACTCCATCTACTGTACTGATACAGCCGTTTTGATCTACAATATATACGGTGTAAATCTCTCCAACTTGTCCAATAAGGAAACTATCAATCAAGAAAATCGCACCATTTAAACTAAATAAATAGGGTGGTACACCTCCTTGCCCTTGTACAAATACTGTGTCTTGGTTTACAGTTGTAAATAATTCAAGAAGGTCTGGTTCTGTAATCGTTACTGATTGAACAAATTCATTTCCAAAACTATCAGAAATTAAAAGTTCAAAAGTTCCGGCACTTAAAACTTCAAAGATTCCGGTGCCATTTACAATACCGTCTATTGTATAAGTATACGGTGACAATCCACCTACTACGGAAACCACAGTTAGGCTTCCATCACTTAGCCCATTGCAAGAAACATTAGAAGTACTAAAGGTTGCAGCGCTAATAAAATAATGAATAAAAGTACCCGTAATTATAGTACAATCATTTTCATCCTTGACACCTATGTTGTATTGAGAACCATCTGATAAAGTGTATACGTTTTCGTCCGAATAATTAATTCCATCTATAGAATAAGAATAGGAGCCCGTTCCGCCAAAAGCTTCTATCGTCAATTGGTTTTCATTGAAACCAGCGGTAAGTTCTAAAAGTGGTGGTTCCGTGATAATTATAGGATTAGTGCTTGTTTCATCACCATTATTATCTCTTACCGTAATTGTATATGTACCTGAGACAAGATTACTAAATACTGGATTGGCTGTAAAGTTTTCTCCATCATTACTATACATTAATGGTGCGATGCCACCGTTCCCGCTGGCTGTAATCTCACCATCATTGTCTTCAAAGCAACTGATTGTGTTTGTGATGCTAGCTGCGACAGAGAGGCCCTCAAAAACGTATGAAATATTAAATATTTGATTCGCCGCATATCTGCCTTGATCATCAACTACATCAAACATAAATGAGTCCGAAATTTCATCAAGGTTGGTCACAACAAAGTTGATATTTCCTTGGTCTACATCATTTTGTGTAAAGATACTTCCAAGTTCCATGTTTTCAAAGATGCCAGAAGTAGGATTGAATTTCTGTAGGTTTCCATTTTGAGTGGGTGTCCGCAATACAAATAGTACATTCTCAGGATCATTATTTTCTACTAGTAATAAGTCCGTCGTAATGACTTTTTCATTTTCATTTAGTAGGACATGATCATTATTATTGATGATAATCGCAGAACTGATAAGCGCGGAAGAACAAGTCGACAAGCTCCATTCTACAAGCTCACCACTATCATCATCAAAAGAATCAGTAATTGTAAGGGTCCAAACACCTAACATGTTTTCTCCATTGAAGGCAGAAAAGGGATTTATGGGTTGGAAACTACCAGAAATAGCCAAATTACCTGGTTCG
>CAXBGT010000173.1:0-12249 GCA_963975265.1 uncultured Saprospirales bacterium | reverse complement strand
TTCTTCGTTGTCCATTTCTGAAATATCAAGCGCTTCGTTGTCATCTTCTAATATAAACAGTGATTTTAACTTGCCGAACATATATTTCTTTTTACGTTTTAAGATTCCATGGCAAATATAATTAATAGTTATTACCCAGTTTGTTGTTAATTTAATTTTCAACAACTCGAGATTATTTATTATCAGCAGCAACTTCCTTTCTCAACAACTTTATGGACACTTTTGCAAGCAGCAAAAGTTTGAACACATTCATGTTCTCACATCATATATTCCCATGCGGATTGCAGTAATCCTTCTTTTTCAACATGATCTATTAACTTGAGATACAGTTCATTTCCGCTCAGTGTAGCACCATCTCCGATAATGACTAATTTCTTTCTAGCTCTGGTCATTGCTACATTGAGTCGCCTATAATCAGCAAGAAATCCTATGATCCCCAAATCATTTGATCTCGTGAGAGAGATTATAATTAAATCTTTTTCTTGTCCCTGGAAACCATCAATAGAATTTATTTCAATATCAAGTGCCATTAAATCGATATCGTCATCAATCTTACCACGTATATATCTTACTTGCTCAGCATAAGGACTGATAATACCAATTGATATATTAGTATACTTTTCTTTATGCAACAGCATGTGTTCTCTAATAACAAAGAACTCTCCTTCATTGTATAAACTTCTCGATTTTGGATCAAACGACTCTTCATATCCACACCCACTGGTATCTATAAAAACAAGAGGCGTATTGTCACCTTCTAGCCTATGTGATTTGTTCGCCGTATTTGATTTCAGTAGTCCTGCATAAAACTGTTCGTTAGAGAATGAAAGGATAGCATCGTTCATTCTATATTGTTCGGTAAGGAGATAATGATGCTTTATGGAGTCAGTCATACGGTCAAGTAAAGTCTCAGATAAACCTAATTTGACCGCTTCTTTGCTTTTTACAGTAGCTGGTAACTGATGATGATCACCTGCAAAAAAAACTCGTTTAGCCTTCAGCATGGCATTCCAGCATTCTGGTTCCATACATTGACTTGCTTCATCAATAATCAAAGTATCGAATTTAATCCCATCTATATACTTGTGACTGCAACCGATAAGTGTTGTGGCTATAACTTGATTTTCACTTACAATAGACTCTAGCAACCGATTTTGCATATCCTTAGCCCACTTCTTGAGCTCACGAGATTCTTTGAACATATCAGTTCTGTTTCGTCTTTCATCAGTACCAAATTTCCGTTTTCTTGTAGTTGCCATTTTTCGAGCGGCCTCGGCTTCAATTCTGATTTGTTTTACGTGCCCCCAATCAGGATGATTTCTAGCTTTTTCATCTATAGTGAGTTCCGCTATATCATCATTGATTCTAGTGACATTACCAATCCTTAATACTTTTATACCTAATTCATGGATCTTTCGTGCTAGAAGGTCTACGGCATTATTACTTGGTGCACAGACTAATATCTTCCTTTCTTTTTGAAGGAGAGTTTCGACAAGTGAAACCAGAGTTGTAGTCTTTCCTGTTCCAGGTGGACCATGTATAATTCCCATTTGGCCAGCTTGCAATATTCCTTTTACTGAATTATGTTGGTCCTCATTGAGATGAATTGGCAGGTGCCATCGTTCTGGATCATCAAAGGCTGGAGAATCAAGCGCAGTTCTTTTACGGATACCTTCTCTTAATTCCCTTATAATTGGATCTTTGGTAGTGATAACTTCATTGAGAGCAGCTCTCATAACTTTGTAAGGCCGTTCGTCGTAAACTAGCTCTAGTTTATATGAAACATTGTCAGAGAGATGTCCTTGGGATATTACATCATGTTGTATAATGACGCCGATTTCATTCTTCTTTTTATAAGAAAGTGTCCCTCTAATTCTTCTAGTCTCCTCTGCTTGATAGACAAGAATTACACCCGCTCCTGTTTTAAACTTGTTAGGTTTATCATAATTTTTAGTGATTTCTAATTGAATCTCTACAAATTCACCAACAGTATAATATTTCTTTTTAATAAATAACGAGGTAAGAAGAACACCGGCTTCAATACGGTCCTTGTCTGTTTTCTGCTTCGCTATTTCAGCATAATACTTTTCTTCATGCTGACGCTCTTTTTCTATAGCATCTAGCAAGGTTTTATACCTATCGATTTCGCTCATGGGGCGAAGGTAATATTTTACATTTTATTGAATACCAACAGTTACAAAATCTATGACTTGACAGATCACATCGGTTAATACAATATCAGATGACTTTAATTTTTTTGTTAAAAATTTAATCCTTGCATTAGACTTTCAAATTCAATGTTATTCAAATCTTCTAAAAATATCTTCCCCGTTAGGAAAAAATAGGCAGACCTTTTTTCAAATGACACTTGGGCAAATACTTTAGTGATTACATCATCGTTTTGAATACCCATCAGTTGGAGTTTTTGGCCTTTATCTCTAGCTTGAACAAGTAACTCATATCCGTCAGATGCAATTTTTTCTTTTAGCTTCTGTCTGTCTTTATCAGTGATATCTGTTCCTTCTTCGATAAACATAACAAAATCAACACTTTCTAATGAACTCTTAATTTCATTTCCATCTTTTGTTTTGAGCATATTCGCTATATTCCCTTCAAACTGCCAGGCAGCTACTCCTTTATTGTTCTTGTACTTACGAAATATATTATCGACGCCATATTGTGCACTTACTGACAAGCTGATAAAAGAAACTAAAAGAATTGTGATTATATTTTTCATAATTTGAAGGTTTAATTAGTTAGTTATTATTGGAAATTTTATAAGTTTTTATTAAAAGATAAGTTAGCAGCTTTTAGTTTATCCATATCGATATCTGTCCTCAAATTTAGGATGGTAAATCCATCCTCACTACTGGCAAATAAGACTAAACTTTTCACCTTAGTTTTGTCTTCTTTTACAATTACCCAGACATTATTCTTACCATCTTTTACTGTGGCATAGTCAACATAACCGTCTTCTTCTTTTATTTGATTTATTGTGGATCGAAATTCAGTATTTCCTAATTTAGAATCTCCATCTATGTATAAGACTCTTAATCTTTTGATCCCATCAACTATTTCTTGAAATCCAGGCTCGTATTTTAGTTCATCTTCATCTGCGATTTCAACACCTGTTCTTAGAAGCCAACCTGGTAAAGTGACAACGTAAGCGTCTTTATGTTTCTTCATCTTATCAATAAATCTATCAACAGATTTTTGACCATGTACAGCCTGAACTGACAGAATGCAAACAAATAAAAAGAATAGCTTTTTCATAGAAGACTGATTGTTTATGACCACACTAATTTAGTCCTAGTCATGTGAGTTTGAAATATTACTCGACTAAGAAATACAATAATGCGACAAGAGGATTGTGAAAACCGAATTGCTACATATTGGGAAATAGCAACTTGGTTTCTTGACTTTAATGATTAATCGTTTCCTAACTTTTCTAGATGCTTCATACCTTCTATATCTAAGCTAGAGGCAACTTTGGCAAGATCATTTAGGTTTATATTTCCTACGAAACTGACAAGGATAAATTCATTAGCACCGCCCACAAGAAGGAGAAGCTCTTCTATGACATCATCACCTTTTGATTTCGTCAATATTTTCACATTTTGGCCATCATCTCTAGCAGTCATGAGTAATTCATATTCATTGGTAGGTATTTTCTTAATGGCAGATTTATATACTGCAACAGCATCCTTGTCAGTTCTTAGTATTTTTAATCCCTTAAGATCTTTTACTAAATTTTGCAATTCAGTATCCAGTTCGTCCCCTGCTACTTTGGCAAACATTTTAAACATTTTCGGACTGACATAAACCATTGTAAAGGCATCATCATCTTGATATGTTTCGAAAAATCTGTCTATCGCGTCTACTTGTGCATTGGCACTTGCGGCTATAAATAATACTACTAATAGAGAAAATAATTTATTCATTTTTATGTTTTATTTTATTGAAGATTTCACTACCTATGTTTGTCGTAGACTGAAATCTGAATTGCAATCGAAGTTTCGTATGTATATTTTTATTTGAAGATACTTGCTTTTTTAGCTTCCTTTATTGAGCTCTTCATCGTCTCAGACCCTTGATTCATGTTTTTAGAAAGTAATGCAAATGCCTGCTTAGTTATTTCGTAAGCCTCTTTAGCCTCTGCCTCTGTATCTAAAGAAACATACTTACCTCTGTATTGCGTTTCCTGTTTTGTTGATTGATTCATAACAGTTACTGCAGCAAATCCAAGAACGAATATAGCAGCGATTGCAGCAGTCAATTTTCTAAGACTGAACACCTTTGCTTCTTTGGCAAGGGGTCGTGCTGCATTATCGGTTGCTGCTGCTCCATTACTAGATACTTGCTCATTTAGTAGTTGCTCAATATCTAAATTAAACTCCCTTTTTCTCTGATTTCCATAAAAGAAAAAGAGATCCTTAATTGCTATATGATTATCTGACACTTGGTCACTAGAAAAATATACATGCAATACTTCCTCCTCTTCCAAACTTGTCTCAGCATTCCAATATTTCTCTACTAATGGATCAATTTCTTCAGAACTTAGAATTAATCCAGCAGATAAATCGATATCAGTAGTCATACTGGCAGCTTGCTCAAAATATGCAAACAATGGTATGTATTCTGCATGCATTTCACTTACAGCGAAACTTTTGAAATATGCATTTAATGCTCTTTCTTCTGCAAAAGTAGATTCAGTATTTAGAAATTTATCAAGAATGTTGTCAATATCATCATTACTATTAGTAGCTTCAATATCGAATTCAAGTTCAGTGGTCATTTCACCGGCTACACCATAAAAATCAAATAGCGCTTTATACTGTATGTGCTCTGGAGCTACAGTACTTGAAAAATACGCCTTTAAAATCACTTCATCATCAATAGATGTTTCTGCATTCCAATATTTGTCAAGTAAGATATCAACATCATTTATACTATGAAGGAGAGCATTCACATCAATAGATGTTTCTCCAAGCCTCACTTGTGATATATAGTAAAACAGCCCCGCAAATTCTTTATGATTATCAGCTACATCTGCACTAGCAAAATATGCTCTGAGCACTGCTTCTTCTTGCAGATTGGTCTCAGCATTCCAGTATTTTTCTAGTATGTTATTGATGTTGTTATTCATTATTATATTTAGTTACTTCATGTACCAAAATCAATTATATCATTTTTCTAAGAGGAGATAATTTTTCTCTTAATATTTTTCTGGCTCTAAATAAGTAGACTTTTACTTGATCTACTTTCAGCTCCATGATATCCGCTATTTCTTGATATGTATAGCCCTCGATATCCCTAAGTGTTATTATCTCCTTCTGCATATGTTGCAGCGTGTCCATTATCTCAGCTACTTTCCTTACTGCTTCCTTCTGTTCCAATTTCACATCCGGTGAAGGCTCACTGTCAGAGATATGAAAAAAGTCATCTAAATCACTCGTCTTCTTATTCTTCCTCGCTCTTACTTTATCAATTGCAAGGTTTCTTACTATTGTGATCACCCAAGCTTCCTTGTTGTCTATCTCAGCAAATTTCTCCTTCTTCTTCCAGACCTTTATCATGGACTCTTGCACTATATCTTCTGCCTCAAATCGATTTCCAATGATGCTATATGCATATCGGAACATCTTGTTTTTGTATGGGTTTAGAATCTTAATCAACTCGTTAATTTCCATGTTCGTAATCTTGACGTTATGTTAATTTCAAATGTTACAACAAAATGTTAAATATTTTGAATAATTCCTTAAAACGGTCCAAATATTAACTGTATCTCATAAATATACCTATGAAGATAATTCAAATTGATGCTTGTATACTATTCAAATCAAATTTCTATCTAATTGTTAGCTAATTACATATTAAATATAAATACCATCTAAATATTCCCATATTATGGGCAATCAATTTTAAATAATATATTCTCCCTTAATTTACAAATAAACGCAAAAAGAAATGAATCACTTTATTCTATTGTATAAGTTTGTGATAAAATGAATAATATCGTGAAAATAACCGCTATAATCCCGGCTCGCCTTCAAAGCACTCGGCTTCCTAAAAAAGTACTTGCTGAGATAGCTGGTAAATCTATGTTGCAAAGAATATATAAAATAGCGGAATCAACAAAGTTGTTTGATCAAGTAATTATAGCAACTGATAGCGAAATAGTAATGAACCATTGCATAGAGCGTAATATGAGAGCCAAGATTACGTCAGAGGCGCACAAATCAGGAACAGATCGAATTGCAGAGATTGCTGGGATGTTGGATTCTGATATTATTATTAATATTCAAGCTGACGAACCGTTCCTTGAAAAATCCTCTTTAAGAGCGCTTGTAGAATTAATGAAAAAAGAAGATGTCTCTATCGGGACATTGACCAAAAGAATTGATTCCATAGAGTCTTTATTAGATTACAATACAGTCAAATTAGTAAAGGATATAAATAATAAAGTGCTCTATTTTAGTCGACAGGCAATTCCCGCACATCGAGATATGCCATTTCGCGATTGGTTGACAGATGTTGCATATTTCCAACATCTTGGCGTATATGGATTTAAAAGAAATGCGCTCTTAGAAGTGTCCTCATTATCTCCATCGATACTAGAGATGACAGAAAAGTTAGAACAACTCAGATGGATAGAAAACGGTTATGACGTCTATGCTACTACAGTAGAGTCTACATCGTTTGGAATAGATACAGAAGAAGATTTAGAAAGAGCAAGAGCACATGCACTTTCTTTAGAATTTAGAAATGCTCAATAAACTGTACTAACCGTGGGCCCTGCAAAGGCGATGCTAGCTGACATAATATCCCTTAAAAAGCAAGATTATTTTAAATGTGCGGCTTCTCCCATTTCAAAACAGAGATTCACTAATAGAAATAGACAATCATCAAAGTAAAAACAGTTACGATAATACCATACATGAATATCGTGTAGCAAAGTCTGAGATAACTAAACTTACCCCCTAAAGATTTACCAAGAAAAAATAAATCTCTGATTATCGAATCGTCGAGAGCATCAGGGTCACGGAGCAAGTGTGAAACTCCATTTTTGTAATCCACATATTCCATTTTGTGATAATTGCCAAAAAAGAAAAGATTTGATGTGTTATTTTTAATCTCACTTGTAGTTGTAATTCCTTTTAGTTTTATTGGTCTTGTAGCAAGTGTTGCAAATATCATTGACAGTAGACATACTATAGCAAGAAGCGTTGTGGGCAACCAAAAGTGGTGATTATCCATTGCCTTATCAATCAAAAAAGGGAGAGCTACAGTCAAGATTAAAGCATTCACACTAATCATAATATTGGCTTTATTGTCAGCTATATTACTCAAGTCAATATGATTTCTTAGCGCTGTTTTAAACTGTGTCTGAGCACTTTTATTTACTGAAATTGATAAGCTAGGCAGCTGCTTTTCCTTTTCTAATTTTAACTGTTTCTTTCTTAACTTCTTTAGATTTTTGGCTTTTCGAGCATCATATAATTCTTTTGCAGCCGGAGTGTTGTATTTACAATCATTAAGAAAGTTGAGATTGCCTGAAAGCCATTCTTTTTCCCCTATTTTATTCACAGTCGTACTATTCAGTTCACGCCTAAGTTTTTCCGCTATTACAGGATACTTTTTATTCCCTAATCCACTCATATCGGCATCCTGAAGTATCAACGCCAATGGATTATCCGTTACGACCCCCATTTTGGTGGCGGCAATACACAAGTTCACTTTTGATATTAACTCCTCAGAAAACCCTTCTTTAGAAAGATATTTATCAGCTATTTCTTGACTTCTAACTTCGTGATCTTTGGCCCCGTAGATATATCCAGAATCATGAAACAATGCAGCCAATTGCAATACAAGTAAATCATCTTCAGAGACATTAGACTTTTGGGCTATTTGACATACAGACTCCAAGACTAAAAGTGAATGATCATGATCATGGTATGTATACTGAGGATCTAATTCGTTCTGAAATAAGTTAGAAATATATTGTTTTGCTTTTTCTATTCGCTCCATAACCTCAAAAATACTAATTAATCATAACTGACGAGTAAATTCGTAAATTACATATATTCAATCTCAAATTATACTAATTTCTTTTTCACCGTTATCCTCAATGCTCTTAGTCCTTCAGCTCCCTGTAATTTGTTTAAGTCTAACTCTTCAACAGTGTCTTCTATTTGGTCACTGTGCTTCAGAAAGTTAATATATTCTAAGTACTCTCTTCTTTCTTTCTCTTGTAAGTATACAATAGCAACTTTACCAGATACAGTAAGCCTTTCATCCGTACCCTTAATAGTTGCTTTGTCAATTCTCTTCTTTAAGATCTCATATCTGACATTATAAGCGCCATCCACATCAAATTTCTTCTCTTCCATTCTGAATTTGATATTCAATTCATTGTTATAAACGAAGATAAGTTGCGCGGTGGTAATGGGAACAGGAAGGGTAGGACTGATCTCTGCAACCATTTGTGTTACATCAATCATTTTTTGTAACTGCCATATTCGGAATTCTCTTAGATCATTATCAGAAAAGTGTTCATTTTCCAATAGACTCTGCCCTACGTATATATTGTATTCTACACCATCAGTTTTATATTTTTCAAAGAAATGAGGCAACGTGTTTTGCATAATATTATCTTCTTTCATAAAAAAGTCAGAAAGTTTACCATTCAAGATCGTTACACTCTTTTCAAATAATTTCCTTTTATCATAAACTATCCCAAAGTTCTGGTCTAGTATTGAAATATACTCTGCATATGGCGCACTCGGTAATTCATCATGTCGACTTTTCAGTTCTTCTAACAGAGGATGAATTTCAGAGTGAAGTAGATCAATAATAGTGGATTCATCACTCGATTCAAAATCTAGTTTGAGGTTGGATAATATTACATCTAATTTAACTTTATAGGATTCAAGCAAAAAAAGATGTTTTTCTTTTAGCCAAATAGTAAGTAGTTTATTTAGCGCAGTCAGATTAAATACTAAATCTTCTGTTAGTGCATCGTTTCTTAAAGCAGAACTACCAACAATATCCGCCTGACCATATAGTGGATAAACACTGTTAAACAAAACAGGATCAATGACGCTTTCCTCTTTTTGATTAACCTGATTGATCATAAACTTTGTAGCCACCTCTTTAAATTTCCATTCAACACTAGGATGGATTGATGTAAAATGATCTCGAATAACCAAGTCTACATTTTTATCCATATCAGCATAAAATGTATTTACCATCAACCTCATTAACTTTATCATTTCTACCAAACGAATCATGACAATATTGTTAACACCAAATTTCTTTCTACTACCGATTTCAAGTATGGATATTAGCTTTCCAGTATCGTTGTGTATAGGGATAAGAATGATACTCTCTATTCCTTGTGCAATTAGTTTCTTTTCGGCTGGAGCATGAGGATTTTTCCTACTTATATCATCTAAAATGATTGTTTTTGACTTATACGCAGCGTCACTATAAATACATCTGCCTTCATGTGCTTCTTTTGATATTATATTTCTTATGTCCAGCTCTTTAGTAAGGCTAAGTGAAACAGAATCTTTATCTATTAGGTCAATAAACTGCAAATTAGCAAGTCCGATCTCAATACTTGGATCATTAAGATACGATCTGAACATATTTGATACCTTCCGAATAGTGAGTAGAGGATCTTTTTCATGTGAGATGGTCGTGACTGCTTCACGCATCAGAGAATGTATTTGAATCTTAGTTACATCATGAAATGTGCCAAGAGCAAAACCTTTGAAAGCAAACCTATCTGGTGGCAAAGTTTGGAGCCAAAGATCAATATCCTCAGTATTCTCCAATAGTTTTCTTATATCATCATCCGACAATGGGAGCAGTGGTTTTTTATTTACAATTTCCACATAGTCCAACTTCATTTCTATATTCTCATAAATCTCAATCCCCGTCTTTTTATTTCTAAACTTTACTTGCTCCGTAAAGAAATCAAATATATCTACGCCATAGCAATACTTTAATATATAACTGCCAATAGACACAATACCATGTTCGAGACTTACTAGCCCAGGATTTATTTTCATTTCCCAGTCTTCATCTGCCATGAATGCTTCCATCCCTGCAGTTGATCGAATCATTTGCTTGGCAAATGGCTTGGAGATAAAACTTTTTTCACGTTGAAAAAACATTGAAGGAAGCAACATCTGTGCGGCTTTTGATTGCATCATCGAACAATCACCTATATTATCTTGGCATAACTGTGCTTCAGAATCTTCTAACAGACTTAGTATGGTATTCCGACCATTGTCCACACTTTCTTGATAACTTGACTTAAGTTGTGAGATGTACTTTTCAAAACTAAAACTGGTTTCATAAGGAAGCGATAAATCTGCATTATTAACTATATTTAGAAACTTTGCAGTTGAGATGTACAGTTCTTCACCATCTATGATTTCAAAAGCCTCAGTATTTCCCAACTTTTGAGATTTTATATTCATGTATTGAGTAGACGATTTCTCCATATTTTTGTTTTGTTTGGGGTTTGTTGTTGTTGAAACAGCCAGTTCTGTGATATGATCATAGAATCTTAACATTTGAACTACAAATATCATTTATTGGTCTGTCAACAGACGAATTAAATAGATCAACAAAACAATAACTGCCTTAGAATCTAGTTTTTGGACGCTTTTTGGAACATAAATGCAATTACTGTTACTAGGAAACACCCTATGGCATTAAGCCATAAATAACCAACAATATCCATCCAAAAAATAAGAATTATAAGTGATTCAGATATGAGTGCGGCCCAAAATATTGCATTTCCTTTTATTGACTTAAAATAGAATCCAACCAGGAATATGCCTAAGATAGTTCCATAGAATACACTACCGACAATATTCACAAATTGGATCAAATTCTCAAATAAAGTACCATAGCATGCAAAACAGATAGCAATTACTCCCCACATCAATGTGAGAGCTTTTGTCATAAAGAGATAATGCTTATCTGACTTCCCTGGCACTCTCCGTCGATACAAATCTACAGATGTCGTTGCACCTAAAGCATTTAATTCTGAAGCCGTGCTCGACATGGCAGCGGAGAATATCATTGCTAATAACAGTCCGATCAATCCTTTGGGAAGGTAAGTCAGTATGAAAGTAATAAAGACATAATCTTTATCATTGGTTTCTATTTGAGGTAGATTGGTTTTTAATATTTCCTTTGCTTTGTTTCTTATCTCTTTTTCTTTGATCGTAAGAATATTAATATTATCAGTTGATTCTGGTGTAATACCTTCCTCAGCAATAAATGCATATAGCGATTGCTTCTCAAGAAAAAGTTGATCATATTCCCGCTCAACTGATCGATACTCTTCTGCTGCGGATGTCTCGTAGATCTGGTCACCCAAAGGATTAAAGAAAACAGGTGCTTGATTGAATTGATAAAAAACAAACACCATAACCCCAACCAATAAGATAAAAAATTGCATTGGCACTTTAAGTAAACCGTTCATTATAAGTCCCATTCTAGACTCTTTTACGGATTTCCCTGAAAGGTATCTTTGTACTTGTGATTGATCTGTTCCGAAGTAGGAGAGTGCTAAAAATAGCCCCCCAGTGATCCCCGACCAGAAGGTATACTTAGATTTCGGGTCAAAAGAGAAATCTACAATATCCATCTTATCTCCAGCACCTGCAATAGTCAAAGCATCCACAAAACCTACCCCTTCTGGCAGATAGCTAAGGATCAGATAAAAAGCCACAAACATGCCAAGCATAATAACAGCCATCTGCTGTTTTTGAGTCACATTTACTGCCTTAGTACCACCCAGTACCGTATATATGATCACCAACACACCAATAATAACTATGAGCTGATAAAGATTCCAACCTAATATTGTAGATAGGATAATTGCTGGAGCATAGATTGTAATACCCGCTGCCAGTCCTCTTTGAATTAAAAACAGAATAGCTGCTAAGGTCCTCGTTTTAAGATCAAACCTAGATTCTAAGTATTCGTAGGCTGTATAAACTTTAAGTCTATGATAAATTGGAATGAACGTGATACATATAATCACCATAGCCAATGGCAAACCAAAATAAAACTGTACAAATCCCATGCCATCATGATAGGCCTGACCTGGAGTTGATAAGAAAGTTATTGCACTCGCTTGAGTCGCCATCACACTCAAGCCGACGGTAGCCCATTTAGCCTCTTTACCACCAAGGATGTAGTTATCCATCCCTTGATCTTTCC
>CAXBGT010000172.1:0-12297 GCA_963975265.1 uncultured Saprospirales bacterium | reverse complement strand
TATTACGAATACGGTTACCCGTATAATTTCTACAATAGCAAACAAAGGATAAAACTCGATCCAGAATTAGACGTAATTCTCATCAGTGCCATTGCCAACACGAAATATTTACTTGATTACTTATATAGAGAAGTAGATGACGTACACCATATGAATTATGAGGATCACCATCTCTTTTCAGATTTAGATATCGATTATATTGATACGGTATTCAAAAACAGAGAATCAAAACGAAAACTGATCCTCACCACAGAGAAGGATGCCATGCGTTTAGATCTTCATCGTAAAAAACTGACTGAGTTGAATATCCCGATCTTCGTTCTTCCCACAGAAGTGAAGTTTCACGATAGCGGAAATGATCTATTTGATCAAGATGTAAGGGACTTTTTATTGAGGTTTGAGGTGTAGAGTTTTGGAAGCGACTATTCGATGTTTCGATATTCGACGTTAAGACTCTGCTTTGTTATATGTACTCTTAGAATTTGTGTAATAGATCGGGCATGTTGTAAAATAGAGGCACAAACCATTTTCTCTGCCACATCCTTAATTTTCAAGAAATAATATGCTCAATTGCGAGAATTGCGTCTTTGAGAAGTAAAATATCCAACAGTTCAATGTCACTTAAAGAATGTTTGTAAAATAGATCAATGGCAAACATTCAATCCTCAAAGAATAAGCATGAAGCAATTGACCATATGGTTTTATTTCGATCTCAATCGAAGTAAAAATTTCATTTAAGTTAATTGATTTTTGGATACTTTTTATCCAAGTGTGGTTTGGAGAGCAAACGCACGTAGGATTCGTAGAATCAAGAAAAAGTATCGAACACCTAGTAATTACCTAGGAAAGTATTCTTAAATAATCATATTGAATCGATGTTAGAAACATCGACTACCATATCATGGCTCGGACACATTGTACAATATTGATCAAAGGCATAAAAAAATCCGTTCTAATCCGTTAAATCGGTCTTATCCGCGTTCCATTAACTGAAAAAGTCGAACGTCGAGTAGTTGAATGTCTAAAAATCTAATAAGATAACAATTCCTCAACAGCAACTCTAAACCGATCCTTGGGCAAAAAGATCTGCTCCAATCCCTTATCAAATGGAATCGGAGTATCCAAAGAAGCCACACGCTTCACAGGAGCATCCAAATGCTCGAACAAATGTTCAGAAATATAAGCACTTACGTCACCACCGATGCCACCAAACATCGTGTCCTCATGAAGTATCAATACACGATTGGTCTTTTTCACAGAAGCGTCAATTGCTGCATAGTCGATAGGGGCAAGACTTGCGAGATCAATAATATCTGCCGAAAGATTCATTTCTTCAGCCAAAGCTGTTGCCCAATGCACCCCCATTCCATAAGTGATAATTGATAATTCTTCACCTTCAGCTACGGTACGAGCCTTTCCTATCTCTAACTCATAGTATCCATCAGGAACCTCATCTGTTAGACTCCTATACATACCTTTATGCTCAAAAAACATCACTGGATTCGGATCAGCTAAAGCGGCGATCAATAGACCTTTTGCTTGTGCTGGAGTTGATGGATAGACCACCTTTAAGCCTGGTGTTTTCGTAAACCATGCTTCATTACTTTGCGAGTGAAACGGTCCCGCGCCCATACCTCCACCAGTTGGCATACGTATTACTACATCCGCTTTATGTTGCCACCTATAATGGATCTTAGCAAGATTATTCACGATTTGATTGAATCCACAAGACACAAAATCCGCAAATTGCATTTCCATCATGGCCTTATCACCCTCTAGTGTAAGCCCAAGTGCGGCACCAACGATAGCGCTTTCGCACAAAGGTGTATTTCTCACACGACCTTTACCAAACTCTTCTGTAAATCCATCTGTTACTTTAAATACACCACCATAATCAGCGATATCTTGACCCATAAGCACAAGGTTGTCATGTTTTCTCATGCTTTCGCGGAGACCTGCAGTAATAGCATCTATGAATCTCATTTCAGTAACATCAGAAGAAGGAGCAGTGTTGTCATGTGTATGTGGTGCGTATACATCTGCTAATTCTCCAACTTCCGAAGAGCTCACTATTGGCTCTTCATAAGATTCTTCGAGGCCGGTGTTAATTTCTGTTTTGATGTCTGCTGTCCATTGTTCTACTTCTTCCTTTGATATCACACCATTTTTGATCAAGTGATTCTCAAAATTCAGCAGTGGATCTTTCTTTGCCCAAGTATCCATGAGTTCTTTTGGCACATACTTGGTACCAGAAGCTTCTTCATGACCTCTCATTCTGAAGGTCTTGAATTCTATTAGATATGGCTCTGGATCCTTTCTTATTTTTTTGGCAATGCGATCTATCGTTTCGTACACTTCTACCACATTATTGCCGTCTACGATCTCTGTCTTCATACCATATCCGACGGCTTTATCTGCTAAATCTTTGCAAGCATACTGCTCATTTGTAGGTGTGGATAGTCCGTATCCGTTGTTTTCGATGCAGAATATTACTGGAAGCTTCCAAACGGCCGCTGTATTTAATGCTTCATGGAATTCTCCTTGACTTGTACCTCCCTCCCCTGTGAATGCTAGAGAAATTTTCTCCCGATTGTTTAGCTTATGAGACAGAGCGACTCCACCGGCAAGAGACAGTTGGGGTCCGAGATGAGAGATCATACCCACTATATGATAATCTGGAGCTCCAAAGTGAAATGATCGATCACGACCTTTGGTAAATCCTGCCATCTTTCCTTGCCATTGGCAAAAAAGACTTTTTAAGGGTACATCTCTGGTCGTAAATACTCCAAGATTTCTGTGCATCGGGAATATTTTCTCATCTGACTCTAGCGCCATGGTACATCCTACAGATATTGCCTCTTGACCAATTCCAGAAAACCATTTTGAGATTTTCCCCTGTCGTAACAATATTAACATTTTCTCCTCAATCAACCGAGGTTTCAAGAGAGCTTTGTATAGTTGTATTTGCTTTTTTTTACTGATATTAGCTGTATCGTACTTTATTGTCTTTTTCATTTCGTCGGGTATGAAGCGGCAAAGATAAATTCAAATTACAGATGATTGTGATTTTAAGGTGTTTTGTTTGTGGTGTTATTGTTCAATTGTTATAATATATTTTATTTCAATAATTTCCTTTAAAAAGTTGAAAGGGAAAAAGGATAATTGGCCCATTACGAAAATGGTCATTAAAAGATTAACCACTATCGTAGTATCTTGCTCTGAATAGAAAAACGAAAGGATTGAACACACCTAATTGCGTTTGATTTTACTAGACGTTTTCAACTTTAAAAATTAACTTATTTGTCCACGAAACAAAAAGCATGAAATAGTACCAAGTTACATTAGATACCCACTATCGTAACATCTTGCCTTGGAAGGGAAAGACTGGACGAAAGGGCTAAATTTATAGAGTGGGTATAGGTTAGTTCATTGCTAAATCAGAAAAACACAACCAAATATATCCATATATAACCGTGTATACCCGAGTAAAAAACGACTAATAAAAGAAAACCAACATAGATTTGTGTCAGATTATAAAGAGAGATCACACTTCTTATCATTCTAAATAAGTTTATTTGCAATTAAGATAAAAGTTGAACTCTTTAAGAAATACTTAAGCACGACATTTTATCAAAAGACTAGTATCAAAGATTAAGACATGAAGACAACGATCCACCAAATACTAAAATCCACTTTCGGTTACGATACTTTTAGGGAACCACAAGAAGAAATCATCAATCATGTAATGGAAGGTAAAGACGCTTTGGTCATCATGCCTACTGGTGGTGGTAAGTCGATTTGTTATCAGATACCGGCTTTAGCAACAGAAGGCATTACGATTGTAATATCTCCTTTGATTGCTCTTATGAATGATCAAGTAATAAACCTACAGGAAGTAGGGGTAGAGGCAGCAACCATTCATAGCAATGTACCTCAAGATCAAATGCAAGAGATTGAGAGAAAATTGAATAATGGGGAGACTAAAATTCTATACCTATCTCCAGAAAAGATAAATAGTGAGATGATGCAAAGATATCTTAGTACGCTCAATATTGGATTGATTGCCATTGATGAAGCACACTGCGTATCTGTATGGGGAAACGATTTTAGACCAGATTATACCCAATTGGCAAAGCTGAGAAAAGTATTCCCTAAATCCGCATTTATTGCCCTAACAGCTACTGCTGATCCCGCAACACAAGATGATATCAGCAAGCAGTTAGAATTACGGGAGCCAAGGAAATTCCTAAGTTCGTTCGAGCGGAAAAATATCACAACTCATTCCCACCCTGCACAAAAGCGACTGGATAAAATCGCACATATATTACGAGAACATACCGAGGATTCAGGGATTATCTATTGCTTGAGTAGAAAAGATACCGAAAAAGTAGCCACTAACCTTAATATGATGGGCCTTAACGCAAAGCACTATCATGCTGGTATGGATGCGGAATCCAGATATCGTGTGCAGAGAGAATTTCAAAATGATGATATAAAGATTATTTGTGCGACGGTTGCATTTGGAATGGGAATTGATAAACCCAATATTCGTTTTGTGATTCATTATAGTATGCCAAAAAATATGGAGGCATACTATCAAGAAATTGGTAGAGCAGGAAGAGATGGTGAGGAATCAGTAGCGCATTTGTTTGCCAGCTGGGGTGATTTTCTGATGCTGAAGCGTTTTGTAGATAGTAGCGAAGGCAAGCAAGAGTTCAAACGGGTTCAATATGAAAAGTTAGAGCGAATGTGGGAGTTTGCCTCTACATGTGATTGTCGGACCAATGGAATTTTATCCTATTTTGGCGAATATAGAACAGAAGGCTGCGGACACTGTGACAACTGTCTCAATCCTCCGCTCAAAAAAGATGGTTCAATCAATGCCCAAAAAGTCTTATCAGCCATATATAGAACTGGCCAATCCATCGGTTTAGAATTGGTTATTGATATATTACGTGGATCTCACAAAGCAGAGATTAGAAATCGAGGATTCGACCAGATAAAAACTTTTGGCGCAGGAAGAGAGATTGATAGACTGACCTGGAAGAACTACATTATCCAAATGATCAACAAAGGGATCGTTGGTATCGATTACAGTAGAGGCTCTTGTCTTACATGGACGCCTCTATCTACTCCAGTACTCAAAGGTGAAAAAAAAATAAAACTAGCGGATTTTGTACCTTCTGAAAAGAAAACAAAAACTAAGAAAAAACCGATACTCAATCTTAATATCGATGAATCACTACTTGGAAGATTGAAAGCGTGGAGACTATCTCAAGCTAGAGAAAGAAGCGTTCCAGCATATGTCATACTTAGCAATAAGGTAATAGAGTCAATATCAAGTGAGAAACCTAAGGATAAAATGGAGTTGCTTCAAATAAATGGAATTGGCGATGCTAAATTAACTATGTATGGAGAGGATATATTGAGGATCGTTGGGGAAGAGTAATGTAAGGCATAAAACCTTTTCCAATTAGCTTAATAGTTAACTATGTTGTCGTTGTACAATTGGTTTAACGGCAGAAGTTATACAATACTAAATAGGGTCATTCAGGAGTAACGTTGTTTCAAAGTTTATTTGATTCTGAATTGTTTTTTTGGAGAGTATTATTTGACATTAGTCAGCATAGTTTGCAGAGCCCAATTACCGTATAAAACATAACCTTGTTTGAGCCGTAGCTTGCGCAGGTGAGTTTGGGGATGTTTAGGAATTTGTGTTTGAAAAGCGTTAAATGCTGGGTAGGGTCTTGAATTCTTTGTTTTGTTTCTTTTTCAAGAAAGAAATGAAAGCCCTAGCGGCGAGCGGAGGAATTAATTGAAAAACATTACCTCGGTTTTACGTAAAAAGAAAGAAAAACGGGGTATTCCTTCAGAAGTAAAACAACAAATATCACGGTTTGCAATGGATATTTAGAATAACTGAATATATCTAAAGAAGGAAAGCAAAAAAGGTTTAGTGTCTAAATCTCCCGTTTATACCTAAAACATATTTACGAACCACATCTATTTCAACAGCTGTTTCGGAGCCTAAAAATCCAGAAATAACTTCATTCTTCATATGCTCCTCAGCATAGTCTGTGATTTCTTGACTTACAGGTTGATAAGACCAGTGCCATTTTTCTTCATTATATCCGTTAGGCCTAATTGGTCCTTTTGGAGTATAAGGTTGACAGAATCCGTAAGTAGAAGCATTGACTACTAACCAATCATACATTTTTCTCCCTTCTCCTTTTGCAAAATACTCATTATTGAATGCATTGAGATCTATATCAGTCCCCCAATGATGGCGACTTGTACCGGGCATAGAACTATATTCTAGTATTTTTAGTGCCTTATCAATAGGTGCGGTTATATCTTTTGATACATCAGTGCCATCAGATAATTTGGTGGCTCCTGTCCATTTGCGCTCCCAGATCCCTTTTTGATAGTGAAAATTTCGTGCAGCTGATCTGATTTGAATACTGATTCCATCCTTTTTGGCCTCGGTGTACATTTCCTCAAAAGCGGAATAAGCATCAGCTCTCATATACATACCTACTTTATCTGCATATTTGATCGGAATGGCTACAAAATCTTCGTGTGATTTAGGCTCGAACTTGCCCATACAGTAATCAATATCAAGGTTCTTCATTTTTGGTGCTTGCATAGATTTAGATGTACCTGTTTTATCAATAGTATTTATTGCAGCAGCTACTTTTGTCTCCTTCTTTGTTGAATTGAGTTCACACGAGAATATAAAAAAAACACCTACGATAAAATATAAAGACCGATATAGCATGCGTTAATATTTGGATTATTTCAAAGCAAAGTTAATGTAAGAAATCAAATCTTTAGGAACAGTATTTTTTGGACTATTTCCATAAGTTTCAAATGGATGATATCTCTGTTTAGTATTGATTTCTTTTCTTCTTTGCATTGTATACAATGTACTCCAAGCATTTCCGAGGTGATAATATGGTCCTTTGTGCTCAAGTGTATACAGTTTAGTGGGAGCCAAAGACCCTCTCAAAAATTCTGAGGGTGCACCTATGGGCATATTATTAAACGGAATACCTGCAGTGTAATCAACTATTTTTTTTACAAAATCAAACTTGTGATATTGCGTGAATGCTTGACTGATTTGTGCACCTTCAGTGGATCTAGCATATGTCATTAATTTTGTAAAATCGGTCTCCAGGTGTATTGGCATTTCTGTTATGCTACATGTCCTTCTTATACCTAGATAATTGCAACCAGGGTACTGACTCTCCCCTTTCCAACTTAGTTTTGAATGTATTTTACCGTCTTCAACATAGTCCTTGAGTAGGTTGAGCCCTCTTTCACAATCATTCCCAACAAATGTTAACATCAGTTTCTTTATCCAAAACATAAACCAAGGAAAGTTACTATCCATGTACCACGTCACGATAGTACCACCTTCTTTAGCGGTAGTTGTAAATCTTACTTTCGCTTCTGACCTCCACGGTTTGATGAATGTAAGATCATAATCGATAGACTGGTTTTTAGTTTCTTTTGTAATTTTCATTTTACCTTGTCCTGTTCTCTTGCCTGACCAAGCGTAAGATTTATCATTTGTTGACACATCAACTTTTGTGTCAGGATCCATAATCAGCCAAGGAGACCAGATTCGCCAAGTAGATATATGGATGAGCGTGTCATAAACTTTTTCCACAGGAGCATCAATAGTTTTACGCTTTACGATCTTCATTATTGGCATGACCAGCTGTTTAGTGATGTCAAAAATAGAATATTTCTAGGATTCTGATTCGAAATTCCACATTCGAAATTCCCATCCTCGGTTAATATTCTGTTAATGGGTAGAATTAATAAACAGTAATCCCCTTTTTATCGTTTCTACTGTACCGAACGAAAACTTAAAAGCGCAATGAAAAATATCTTTTCACTTATTTTTGCAGGAATGATAGGAGGTGCTACAGTGTTAGGCATCAACCATTTTAGTCAAAGAAATGATCTTGGTGCAGATCACCTAGAGATCAATAGGCGTAATCTGCATTCTGTGAATTTCGATTTTCATAATATGGTTCGTCAGGAACCAAAAAGAAAGGAAGAAAGAGTAGTGGACTACAGACAGTCACCAACAGCCACCCAAGTAGGACAAGATACCGATGTGCGACCAGTTCAGCCTTTTGATTTTGTGCGAGCAAGTGAACTCGCTACAGAAGTTGTCGTTCACATAATGGCTGAAGAAAGCATTGCTTCAGCTAGAAAAAGGCAAGAACAGAGTAGAAAATCGAGAAGAAGTCCATTTGATGATTTTTTCGGAGGGGATATCTTTGGGAATGACTTTTTCGGGCAGGATTATTTTCGAGGGAATGGCCAGAAGAACGGATCTGGTTCGGGGGTAATATTCTCAAAGGATGGATATATAGTCACGAATAATCATGTAGTAGGATTTGCAGATAATATATTGGTAACCCTGCAGGACGGTAGAGAAGTGAAGGCAACTAAAATTGGTACAGATCCATCAACTGACCTAGCTGTAATCAAAATAAATGTAGACGGAAACCTTCCCACACTAGATTTTGCGGATAGTGACAATGTGAAGGTGGGAGAATGGGTTCTGGCAGTGGGTAATCCGTTTAGTTATCTAACATCAACAGTAACAGCTGGTATTATTAGTGCAAAAGGAAGAGACTTAGACATAATAAGTGAAGATAAATCTATTGAGGAGTTTTTACAAACTGACGCAGTTGTAAATCCTGGAAATAGTGGTGGAGCTTTAGTGAGTACTGAGGGGAATCTTCTTGGGATAAATACAGCAATTGCAACACCAACAGGTGTTTATGCAGGATATTCGTTTGCAATACCATCCAATCTTGTAAAAAGAGTAGTATATGATATCATCGAGAATGGTGATATCGAAAGAGTAAATCTTGGTGTGCTAGGGTATGATGTGGACGAAAGTGTAGTAACTGATTATGATCTTGATACAGACTATGGTTTTTATGTAGACAGTATGGACAAAAGAAGTATTGCACAGCTATCAGGAATGTTACCAGGCGATGTAATTGTCGCAGTAGACAACAAGAAAGTTGAGAAATTCGAAGATATTGTTGAACTGATGAAATACAATAAAGCGGGTGACACAGTTGATATAACAGTGAAAAGAAAGAAAGAAAACAAAAAAATAAAGGTGAAGCTTAGAAAAGGCTTGTAACCCTGAAAGTATAAAATCAGAGTAAAATAGTCAGTTGAGCGTCATTCTTAATGAATTAAAGCTTATTTACTGATTTATTGGACAATGGTTAACGTTATAAAAGAAAGTTGGTTTTTCGTTTTGTTTTGATGACGCCGGTTCCGCTTGGAGCTGGCGTTTTTTATATTATATGAGACAATGACGCTATTACAGACTTAATTAATCTATTTGTTTTACTTATACAGAGAGACCTAAAGTGAAACAGAAAGGTATCCCTTGATTATTTATCGATCCCAAACCATACATCTTGGACAGATAGAAGATGTTACCAAGGTGTACTTGACCGTGGAAAAAACAAAATTTGCATGTCAGTTTTATAAGAGGCTTACTTGCAGAAAAACAACAATTAACTATATGGGTACTATTATGTACTGGGTATCTCAAGCTTCAAAATAATTCAGGCTGCCCATTTTGAGCAGCCTGAACTTTATTTGAGAGAATGTTTATTATCCTTTACCTCCATCTAGGAAGTCTTGATATTCTCTTAGCTCATCAAATTTTCCATCTGCAGCCAGTTCCGCTTGTTTTGGCCAATTGGTGGGATCTCCTAGTGCAAATCTTGACCCTGCAGCACTTAGTATTGCCTTGACAGCACTTGCTTCGGAGTTTGCTAAACCTCTCCATGTCTTTATATCATTTTCGTGAAGCAGTTTTTCTGTTGCTGGACCTATACCTTCTATGGCTTTTAAGTCATCTTGTTTGAATGCTTTAAGTGCTCCAGTTTTGACCAGATATTTCTCCAGTTTTGAAGCGGTTAGTCCTGCTGCATTGTCTTTGCCTGTATCAAGCTTTTTCTGAAGATCTATCATTCCACTATAATCTCCACTAGCCGCATACCCAGCCTGCTGTGCCCAAGTCGTTGGGTCTATGATCTTGTATTTGTCTCCATACTTACCTAGGATAGCTAGGAGTGAGTCTGGGTTTTGTGCTGCAAGATCAGAATGTGAACTTACTCCATTTTCTTTCAAGACACTTTCCATTTTTGGACCAATACCTTCTATGATTTGCAAGTTCTCAGACTTGAGGTTACGGTAGATTGATTTTTTGCCGCTGGCACTAGAGGTGGAGGTCGAATCATCTGCATCATTGCCTGAAACTTTGCTCGACGTGAGACCTGCAGCCCCTGCACCAGCCAAAGAAGAGGCAACATTTCTTAGGTTAGTGCTACCTTTTCCACTACCACTATTTTTATCGTTAGAAGGGTCGTTTCCTGAATTGCTCTTATCGGCGATTGATCCTTTGTGATTTTTATCAGGATCATCAGCAAGACTTCTTGATTTACCACCGTGACTAGTTTCCCCCAAATTTTTTGAGCTAGAGCCAATATAGGTGCCAAATTTTTTGGTTGAGTCTGCAGTCAATGCAGAGGTGTTAGAATTTCCTCCTTTACCCTTATTGCCATTACCTTCATTTTTTGTGGAGTCCGCAGATTCTCTTGTCGCCATCATTTCTGCCTCTATTTCTCTCATTCTGCCTTTTGTTATGGCTAAATCGCCCTCTAGTTCTGACCTTCTTGAACCACACTCATCTAGATCACCTTCGAGACTGCTAATTCTGCCATTAAGACCTTTTATTTTGTCATCATAATCTGCAACCATATTTGCATACTCATGTCTCCAGTATAACCATGTAATTAGTGCACCTAAAAGAAAAGGTAACAACCAAAGCCACCAGAATAAGTCACATATTGATATTAAAGTTATCATTGTTTATTGTTTTTAAATTTATTTAATGATTTGGAGTTCTGTACGCCTGTCTGTAGCACTTTCTTTATTATCTACATAGGCACCACTTGCTGGTTGAGATTCTCCTTTTGAATCAGCTATGATTTTAGAGCTACTTACTCCTTTACTTATTAAATATTGTTTGACGATGTTAGCGCGCCTTTGCCCTAATCGGATATTGGACTCTGAAGAACTCACACTATCAGTATGGCCAGTAAGTCTAACCCTTTCTCCTGATTTTATCACTCGGTCAGCTACGGCATTCAGATATGCTTCTACGTCTGCATTTTGCAATTTGTTAGTAGAATTGAATGGAAAATATATCAAAGTACGATCATCGATTTCTTTTATAGCAGCAGTGTTTTTCAGGTTTCTGAACTCTACACTTTTAAACATATTGGTTTTGTCTCCTTCTGATGGGTTTACCAATTTTCCCCTGATGTTTATCCTATCGTCAGGTAGTGGTGGTTTGAACAATTTAGATATTTCATCGGCTCTTGCTAAGCCTAAGTTCTCAAAATTGACTGGTTTAGCCTCGTCAGCTTTGTATAGTCCAGTTATTTCTAATTTTTCTCCGTCTTTTAATCCATTAAGTATTGCTTGTCTTGTGGCCTCCCATCCATCCCCCATTACTGCTTCTGCTTTATTCCAATTAAATAATAGTGGGCCAGCTGCTTTTTTAGCAGCCGAGATTGAATTCGAAGACAGGTCGCCTTTTTTGACGTCGATGTTTGCTTTTAAATTTTCATCACCACAATTTAAGTTGGTATCAAAACAAGGTTTGATAAAAATGCCAAGCACTAGCCATAAAATAATAGCGATTATTGAAGGTATCAATCTCATAAGCTATGGTGTTGGTTTTATTAAATAATAATATGTAAATGATAAAATACTGATAATTTCCTGTTTTACCAGTGTTTTGATGGGTTTTAATCAAAATTCATCATATAAATGGGAAATATGCTAGTTTTAAGAGGAATAATTTTGATTTTTATTTAAACATTAGTGTAAAGTTTACGATAACTATTCATAACGCACATTGATATTAAGCCAACTATACTACTAACTTTGGGGGATTAATATATCTGAAAAGTGCATTTTAATGAATAGAATAATTACTCTAGACGAATTCATAATAAGGGGACAAACTACTTATACTGATGCTACTGGGCACCTTACCAGACTATTGAGAGATATTGGTATTGCTGCAAAAATTGTTAACAGAGAAGTCAACAGAGCGGGACTGGTTAATATTTTGGGTGTTGCAGGTTCAGATAATGCAAGTGGAGATAGTGTTCAAAAACTAGATATTTTTACAAATCAAGTATTCATAGATTGTTTGAATAATGGTGGTGA
>CAXBGT010000171.1:0-12314 GCA_963975265.1 uncultured Saprospirales bacterium | reverse complement strand
TGTAATTTCAGCCAATTATCTATTTTTAGACCCAAGAGCCCCATTTGCATTGCATGACCTAGTCGGTGCAAACGTGACCATGTTAGAATTAATGAAAAACAATCGAAAGGCGCTAAACATTCAAGCTGCAGATGAGCACTTCGATGAGACAATAGCCAAGACGCTTGATATGCTTCAGAAGCAATCTTTGGCAGTAGAATTGACTACTACTAAGATTGAGTCTGATACTGCATATTTCAATCTTGAAATCCAGAACAAAGCAGGGCACAAATTTCCATCGGGCTATCCATCCAGAAGGGTGTTTGTAGAGTTTACAGTGACGGATGATAGTGATGTTATTTTATGGAAGAGTGGAGGGACTGACGATAATCATGAAATTGTAGGACATCCTGATGGCGTAATGCCACACTTCAACACAATATCAAAAGAGAATCAAGTTCAGATATATGAATTTGTAATAACTGATGTAAATGGTGATATTACTACAATTCTAGAGCAGGCGGACGGTTCTCCAAAAGACAATCGACTTCCACCGAAAGGTTTCTCTACAAGTCACTCAGCATATGATACTACAATGATTTATGGCGCAGCATTGACGGATTCAAATTTCAATTATGAAGGCGCAGAAGAAGGGACTGGTGCTGACATTATCAGTTATCATATCCCGCTCAATGGTTATTCAGGAAATATAAATGTCTCCGCAAAAATCTACTATCAATCCATAACTCCTAGATTTGTCAAGCCCATGTTTGATGAAACGACACCTGAGATAGAGATATTCAGGTCCATGTACAATGCAGCAGATTTATCACCCGTTTTAGTTGCTCACGATTCCATTATCGATTTATTTGTGGAGAGTCTGGCTACTGATCAGGATGACATTGCAGAAGCAACTGTCTATCCTAATCCGAGTATTGACGGACTGCTACATATTAGGTCAGATAATAAAGTAACAAGAATTAAAGTAGTAAATATGGATGGAAAGATTGTTTTAGATCAAAAAACACCTAGTTCTACTATTCAATTGCCATCTGTTTCTGGGCTGTATGCTATTGAACTGTTTATTGATGGCGGTTCTGTGGTTAGAAAGGTTTTTGTAAGGTAAGAATGAAATCCTTATTTACGATAATAATACTTCCTAAACCCATTCAACCTACCGTTGAGATATTCAGTTTCTTGAAGTGTTTGCTCACCAAGACCTATCACTTTTTCTGTAGTCAATACATCGGAGTGGGAGAGCCTGACAGCACCATTTATGCCAGTCAATGTATGCGTATCGTGTAATATATGTTTTGTTATTTTAGTGGAGTCAGAATACTCATAGAATTCGATGAGACTCTTTGTTCTGTCTTTAAATACTTTATGGACTTGAGCCAACCGATCAAAATCATCATAAGTATACACGAACCTTTCTTTGGTTGGAACACAACTAATTCTTTCTGCTTTAAGACCTCTTTCATTATACTTAAACCTATCGTCAGATAATTTTCGCCCCCTAGCTTTAAATGTCGTTCTAGTCCTTTGTCCGAGCTTATTGTATTTATTTTTGGTTTTTAAATTTGGGCCATTCTCGGTATCAGGATCAAACTGCTTTACCAGTCTTAGATTTTTATCGTATTCAAAGATGGACTCAGCCATAAAGGATTTTTCAGGTCCCTTAAAAGTCTTCAAGTTAATTAGTAATGTGTCGTTCTCATATCCAAATTGGTAGGTTGTCCTGATAGTTCCACCTTTATAAACGCATGTCTCCGTCCGAAATCCCTTACCATTGAATTTTCGTGTTACAGCTAAAATTGAATCGCTCGTAATTTGGCCATCTACTATTTTGAAATTATAGCCCTTTGATTCAGTAATACCGAGAGCGGCGCGACTACTTGCTGTTTTATTTATGAATGATTGTGATATACCGATAGTACAATAACCAATGACCGTCAAAAGAAGAAACACACATCTAACATGTGAATTCAGAAATTTAATACTTAAATTCTCCGATGCTTGCGTCGGGATCATAAAAAAGATTTTTTTGCATAAAAACGCCCTATCACAAAAAAGATCTGATTTCCGGCCTTAAGGTTGGAGAAATTTTGGCTAATGCTCCATCCGCTTGTGGTGGGGTAGTCAAAATTTAGAATCTTTTTTACTCACAGCATAAGTTTTCATAATTCAACAAGTCTTCAACTCGAGAATTCATCAACTTACCTATCACGTTTATTATTCTCCTTCATCCTCAATACCCAAGCCATAAACAGCCCAAACATCATGAACATACATCCAAACCAAAGTAAATTGATTGCAGGAAAAATCTGTGCTTGTAGTATTAAGTAATCAGAACGCGGAACATTTTCAGTAATCTCTAAGGGGATAGTATAATTCGCTTTTCTTTTATCCTTTGCAATTTGGAATTTGAATTTTTGGCTAGCTGGATCAATGCTCGTGAATCTGATATGAACACCAAATTCAGGAATATATGCTTTGACTCCCATCGGACTAGCACCTCTGATGATAAAGATTGGCTCTGCGGGTAGAGATATTCCATCTTTTTTAACCATCATTTGAGCACTTACTGCAATGTCGCCTTCTGCAGGCTCGTAGTTTCTGTTGATTGGTTCTTTATTAAATCCTGTGAGTGATATATCCATATCCTCAAAGTCGAATGTCTCTAAAGTAGACAACTCTACTTCTTGATAATCCAATTGGTCTTCAGAACTGAATATCTCTTCAATGAAGCTGTCAGAAAGTCTTACACGTGCACCAAGATCTTCTTTTCCATCTGGATATTTGTATAGAAGTGCTCCTTGTAAACCAAGTGCTGTCTTCATTTCAAATTTATTGTTAAACCTATAGTTCCCTGCTGTAACATGAACTTCCACTCCGAAATCATTGTCTTCTGGCTTGAACTCTCTATGCGTAGGTGAATAGGTCAATTCATTAACGACATACCAGTTGCCAAAATCTGTTTTTAGCGTATCACCAATTAATAAGTCATGCTGATTCCAAACTAGCGTGTCTTCGAATTGTTTGGCAACTTCTGCATCTTGCCTGGTCGGAGCTAAAGCAACAATGCAAGAGAATATATCTTTGGTTAAATAATGCTTCGTATCAGGATTGAATACATTCTGAGTTTTGAAGTCATTAGAATACACAGATGAAGGTCTTAATTTAAATCGCTCTAATTCTTTCTGGTCTTCGTCTACTTTTCGGAAATCAATATCATAATATCTGTTTCGACCAATAAGAGTATCCGATTCGTATGTCATCCAATATCCTTGTGCAAATAGTGGTTTCCCTTTAATTAATTGCACATAATTTCGAAGATCGTCTTCATTCTCAAACATGTCCTTGAACATGAAAGGATTGGTCGAGATCGTTTCTTTATTCAGTCCACTACCAAGAAGTCCGATTAGCATCATACCAAAGCCAAAGTGAGCTATTGCACTGGAAGCAAGCTTTAAGTTGCCTTTTATCACTGTAATTAAGTAATCTAAATTAGAAAACATGATAAAGAAACCCGTGAACGCTAATAAATAGAACTGCCAAGAATACAGACTAAACCAAAAAGTAAGTATTCCGGTAAATACAACTGAGAGTAGCGTGCTGATTCCAACATGTTTCGCTAAATAAGTCGATCTTTTTTCAAAGTTCTTCTCATTGTATCTGAGCATAATAGATACCCCACTAAGTATAGCGATAAATACCGCAATCCATAACTGGAATTTATTGTAAAATGGCACTACATCTTGAATAACTTTTCCTACAAAGGATTCATCAAAATATGAAACGATAGAGTTGTATACTGGTAAGGACGTTGGAATTCCAATCAGAACCGCGGAAAACAATAAAACTAAGGATCCAATAAACATCCAGAATTCTCTACTATAGATGGATTCTTCTTTGTCTTTTGAAGGAATATTTTTTGAGTGATACAATAATGCTCCAAGACCAATTATAAAGAAAAACATGAAGAATGCTATCAATTGTTTCTCAAGGCCCATCTCTGTAAATGCATGGGCACTTGTATCTCCTAAAATTCCACTTCTAGTCAAGAAGGTAGAATATACAATCAAGGGGAATGCCGTTACATAAAAGAATATTGTTGCCTTGATAGAAAATCCTGTAGCTTTAGCTACTAAGTGTGTGTGAAGTCCAGCTATAAGGATGATCCAAGGTACTAATACGGCATTTTCAACAGGATCCCAAGCCCAATATCCTCCAAATGACAGTGCTTCATATGCCCATACAGAACCCATAAGTATACCCGTTCCAAGAATTCCAGCGGAGAATAATGCCCATGGCAATGCTGCTGTGAGCCACTCTTTATATTTTCTAGTCCACAGCCCTGCAATCGCAAAAGCAAAGGGTACAATCGTAGATGCAAATCCTAAAAAAGTAACTGGAGGATGTATTGTCATCCAATAATTCTGTAAAAGAGGGTTCAACCCACTTCCTGATATTAATGAAACATAGTCAGCATTGTTGAATATAGGAGCATCTTGCATGGTTTCTCTCAAGAGCAAAAGGGGGTTACTTCCAAATTTGGTAACCCAATCTCCAATCTCAAAATGTACACCTAAGATCATAGATGCTAAATATATTTCTGCCATGGCAAAAATAGCCATTACTGGACTTTCCCATTTAGTTCCTCTATAAATAATGAACCAACCTAAAACAACATGCCAAAACATCCATAGCAGGAAACTCCCTTCTTGTCCTTCCCAGAAAGCTGAAAGTGTATATTTTAATGGAAGGTCATCTGATACATGTTGATAAACGTAAGCATACTCGTAGTACTTGTTGTACATGGCAAAGAAAAGAATACCGACTATTGTAAATATGCTTAAGCCATGAAGAATGTACCCTAATCGTCCAATCGATCGCCAATTATTCTGATAGTTATCATTCTTGGCATTAATTGAGTAAGCGATCGCAGACATGATACTGGCAACAAACGCTAAGACTACTGCAAAATGGCCAACTTGACCTACCCATAGGTGTTCACCTACATATTGGATTTCGTTCATATAAAATGGTTCTTAGATCTTTTTGAGACTGAGTTCTTCGTCCTTATATTTTGAAGGACATTTAGTTAGTATCTCATCAGCATAAAAAACATTGTTCTTCAAAGAGCCTGTTAATACTATAGATTCTGCTCTTTCTATGTCCATTGGTTTAGCTTTTGCAAGCACAACTTGCTTCTCTTTGCCTTCACTGTCTTGGAGGAAAAATTTGAAGATGTTTGGATCGATATCAGGTCGATATTCCATCGCCTTATTTTTTGCCATTACTCCGGTTATTTTAACCCTTTTTCCATCTAAGGCCATGTCGAAAGTAGCATACTCACTCACATCTTTTGATGCAGAAAACAATATAGCAATGGCTGCTACGATGGCTACTAAAGCTACTATTTGAAATTTTTTCATGGCTATAAATATTAGAAAGTGTAAACTACCTAAAATACTAACGTAAACCTAGTCAAAATAGGCTTTGAAACAGAAGATTAACAATTTATTTAGATTCTGTCTAAATAGTGTATCTCATTATATAAAACTATGTGGAAGCTACTTCCAAGCTGAATATCCACCTTGCATGTTTGTCAAATCTGTAAAACCAGCTGCGCTCATTATTTCACATGCACTCACGCTTCTTCCTCCAGATCGGCAGTAGACTAAGTACGACTTTGATTTGTCTAACTTGTTTATTTCTGTCTCGAAATTTGAGTTTTTGTAGTCTATTTCGATCGCATTAGGAATCATTCCATCCTTTGTTTCGCCAGGTGTTCTTACATCTAGTATAACTAGGTTTGGGGAGTTCATTATGTATTGTTTAGCTCCAGATACATCTATGTTTTTGTACATCTCTTGACCAGTAGGTCCAGCTGATTTACTCTTGCAACTAAATGTAATTAATGCTAATAAGAAAAATCCAAATACTATTTTCATAACTATATATTTTGTTTTAGGTAATAACTATTTTGACATAGATTTTTTAAAATTCTTTATACTCAGTGAAGCTAACATGATATAACTAAACACAGCTGCAAGAGGTGATAATGGGGGATTTACAATTAATACTACAATGAACGATAAGACAGAAAGTGCATGGAAAGGGTTATTGTACCACGGTTTCTTCATGCTTTTGATGGAAAACATCTCCAATTTACTAAGCATCATGATAACCAGAAAAATAGGAATTGAAAAATATCCAATTTTATCAGACATAATTTTTTGAATTAATGGAACTTCTGCATGAACAGAAATGAATATTCCAAACATGAAAAATGCAGCAGCAGGAGATGCCAAACCAGTAAATGTCTTTTTCGATTCTAAGGTGTTGAAAATAGCAAGCCTCAAAGCACAACCTAATAAGAAAATGGTTGCAGGTATAAAATAAACCCATCCTTCTCCAGGAGCTAATTTATAATAAATGACAGCTGGTGCAACACCAAATGTAATTAGGTCTGCCATTGAATCTAATTCTTTGCCGATAGCACTGGACGCATTGAGTACTCTAGCGGCAACACCATCAAATACGTCCAACCACATTCCAGTGAAAATGAGCCAGTAACTAATCAGATTTTCTCCTAATAGTATAGCTACCAATCCACAAACTAGATTGCAACAAGTAAAAAATGAAGGTATATGTCTTTTCAAAATGTTTGATTTTCAATTGGGCTCAAATATATCGTTTTCTTTTTGATCAGTCGCTTAATTATGTGTTAAGTGATAGAGATTTCGAACTATGGCTTCTCTGTTGTAGTTGTAATGCATGTATGAAATTCTGTTTTAAGATTTTCAGCTAATATATCTTACGAACAATTTCTATGCAGTATATTTGAAATTACAAGAACGAAAAAAATAACAATGAGCGTAATTAAAAATCTCAGGTTACTATACTTAGTAGCCATCATGGTTCTAATCTCTTCTTGCAGCCGTAATCCTGTTACAGGCAAAAGAGAAATTGTACTTATGTCTGAAAGCCAAGAAATTGAAATGGGTAAATCATATGATCCGCAAGTGATGGCAACTTATGGCGTATATAGCGATCCTCAACTTCAAACATTCATTACTGCCAAAGGGAAGCAAATGGCAGCTATTTCACACAGACCGAATCTTCCGTATGAATTTAAAGTGGTGGATAGCCCAGTAGTAAATGCATTTGCAGTTCCTGGAGGATTTGTATATTTTACTAGGGGAATAATGGCTCATTTCAATAATGAAGCTGAATTTGCTGGTGTACTTGGTCATGAAATAGGTCATATCACTGCTCGGCACTCGGTTCAGCAGCAGACGAAGCAAATGCTTGGTCAATTAATATTTATAGGCGGATTGGTCGTTTCTGAAGATTTTAGAAATTTTGCAGACCTTGCTAGCCAAGGAATGGGATTGCTCTTCTTAAAATTTGGAAGAGATGATGAAAGTCAATCTGATGAATTAGGAGTTGATTATAGTTCAGAAATAGGTTATGACGCTACTGAAATGGCAGGGTTTTTTAATACTCTGAAGAGGATGAGAGATGACGGCGGGCAGTCTATACCTACATTTATGTCAACTCACCCAGACCCTATAGATAGGTACAACAAAGTGCAGGAAATGGCCAGAGAAGAACAAAAAGCAAATCCAAACAGACAATATAAAGTAAATCGGGATTCTTACTTGAAGATGATTGACGGTATGATCTATGGTGAAGATCCAAGACAAGGATATTCAGAGAACGGAGCATTTTATCATCCAGAATTATTATTTCAATTTCCAATTCCAAGTGGATGGAGAGTAAACAATATGCCATCTCAAGTACAGATGTCTCCAGCCGATGGGAAGGCAATTCTTACAATGGATCTTTCGGCTGGAACAGATTTAAGAGCGGCCGCAAGTAAGTTTGTAACGGACAATAAACTAAATGTGATCGAGGAGTCATCTTCTAGTGTAAATGGAAACGATGCTTATGTTTTGATCGCCGAAAGTGTACCTGATGCTGCAAATGGGCAACAAGCATCTCCTACATTGAGGATGCTAACTTATTTTATTTCATATGGCGGTCAAATCTATAAATTCAATGGACTAAGTGCAAATACAGATTTCAATAGGTACTTTTCAGATTTTCAAAGGACCATGAAAAATTTCAAGAAGTTAACGGATCAATCTAAAATTAATAAGAAACCAACAACTATTGCCATCAAGACGGTAAAGAAGAATGGTACTCTACAAACTGCCTTGGCTAGCTATAGCATGACGGGTTCTCAATTAGAAGAATTAGCGATACTGAATGGTATGTTACTAACAGATCAAGTAAGAGCGGGGTCTCTCATTAAAACACTAGGTACCTTAGGCGGTGGTGCAGCTGTGCCAAGCAATTCGGGAGCTTCAAATTCTAACAATCAGCCAAACAATAACTCTAATAGTAATACGGGCTCATCAAATAGCGATGATGGATTAAAGAATAATAAAACAGGAACTGCAGGTACAAAAACAACGCAAACTGGCGATACTAAAATAGGTGGCAAAGGAAAGTTGAAGAAGAAGAAGGACTGATTAGACCATTAGACTATTTGATCGTTCGACTATTTCATTTTTCGACTTATGGATGGAATGGAAATATAAAAAGGGGAAGAATTTGATAATCAAATTCTTCCCCTTTTTATATTTGAAGGCTGCTTGGACAGAAAATCATTAACCAATGTTACCTATTTCGCTCATATTGGTGGGAACACTGCACTATGAAAGGCCGTAATCTATTGACATCTTCTTTAAGCCAATGGCAAGGCAAGTGACTTCAGTAAATTACATCCCTGAAAGCCGATCAGATCTATTTTGTCAAGTCTTCTCCTAGGATCATATTTCAGGTTTTGCTTCGATTGATCACCAAGCACAAGCGTCGAGTAGTTGTCAACTTCACAGCGATTTTGCGAATCAAGCAATTCCTTGGTTCAAGCAATCTTATATCACGCCTAATTCCTTCCCAACCTTAGTAAACGCAGCAACAGCTTTTTCTAAATGTACTCTACTATGACCAGCGGAAATCTGAGTTCTGATCCTAGCCTTTTCTTTAGGCACCACAGGAAAGAAGAATCCAATCACATAAATGCCTTCATCTAATAATCGATCAGCGAACTTCTGAGATAGGGGAGCATCATATAACATTACTGGAACAATTGGATGAGTTCCTGGTACAATGTCAAATCCAGCCTTTACCATTTCGGATCTGAAGAATGCGGTGTTCTCTTCTAGTTTGTCTCTCAGATGAGTACTTCGCTCTAGAAGGTCTATTACTTTGATACTTGCACCTACTATGGCAGGAGCCAAGGTGTTAGAGAATAAGTATGGTCTTGATCTTTGACGAAGCATTTCTACTATCTCTGCGCTAGCAGCGGTAAACCCTCCAGATGCACCACCAAGTGCTTTACCAAACGTACCTGTGATTATATCAACTCTACCATACGCGTCACAATGTTCTGCGCTTCCGCGTCCTGACTTACCAGTGAACCCGGTGGCGTGGCAATCATCTACCATAACTAGAGCTCCATATTGCTCAGCAAGATCACATATTTTATCTATTTGAGCTATAATACCATCCATAGAAAACACACCATCAGTAGCGATTAGTATTCTTCTTGAACCAGCAGCTTTTGCCTCTTTGAGTTTTTCTTCTAAATCCGCCATGTCGTTATTCGAGTAACGATACCTCGCAGCTTTACATAACCTTACTCCATCAATGATAGACGCATGATTCAGTTGATCTGAGATGATTGCATCCTCCTTTCCCAATAATGGCTCAAATAAACCTCCATTAGCATCAAAAGCAGCTGCATAAAGGATTGCATCTTCAGTTCCTACGAAATTGGCGATTCTACCTTCCAATTCTTTGTGAATATCTTGCGTTCCACAAATAAAACGAACAGAAGACATGCCAAATCCATGGGAATCTATTGCGTTTTTTGCCGCTTGGATAACTTCGGGGTCAGAGGACAATCCTAAATAATTATTTGCACAAAAGTTCAGTACTTCTGAACCTGCTGTTGTTTTAATCGATGCAGATTGTGGGGTAGTGATGACCCGCTCTTTCTTGTATAAACCAGCCGCTTCTATTTCGGCTAATTCTGCTCTTAAACTTTTATCTATTACACTCATATTTCTTAATTAGATTTTGAGACGTCGAGAGTTTGAGAATTCGAGATCCCTATTTTTTTATAAATTAGACTATTCGATATTTAGACATTCGACTATTCAATAACTCAGCAATTCTACAACTCAACAACTACACCTTGATATTGTCTAACATTTCCTTCACCATCTTTTCCAGATCATATTTATTATTCCAGTTCCAATCTGTTCTAGCATGACTATCATCAATGCTTTCAGTCCAGCTAGCTGCTATATCTTGACGAAAATCTGGTACGTACTTCACTTTGAATGACGGAATGTGCTTTTGGATTTCAGCAGTAATTTCTGCTGGAGTAAAACTCATTGCGGCAAGATTATAGCTTGTTCTTATTTTAATGTCTTTTTTGTCCGCTTCCATGATTTCAGTAGTGGCTTTGATGGCATCATCCATATACATCATCGGTAAGCGAGTATCAGGCTTAAGGAAACATGTATATTCTTCACCCCGCAGGGCAGCATAGAATATCTCAACAGCATAATCGGTAGTACCGCCACCTGGTAGACTTTGATACCCAATAATTCCTGGGTAACGGAGTGATCTGATATCTAGATTGTATCTGTTGAAGAAATAGTTACTCCAATTTTCACAAGTAGCTTTACTCATGCCATAGACAGTCTCTGGCATAAGAGGAACATGTTGCGGAGTATTAACTCTTGGAGTAGTTGTGCCAAATACGGCGATTGTACTTGGGAGAAAGATCTTGTCCATCTTTTTCTCTTCTGCGAGATTAAACATGGTCAAGACACCATTCATATTGATGTTCCATGTTTTCTTGGGATTCCATTCTCCGTTTGCAGATAGGATAGCCGCTAGATGATAAATCTGAGTGACATCATAATCATAAATGATTTCTTTCATCCTAATTTTGTTCAGGAAACTCAAACTTATCTTCATATCCTTCTATGTTAGTGACATCAGATGCCAGTACATTTTCAGTTCCGTGAATCTCTCTTAATCGTTTGGTAAGCACTTGACCGATCTGGCCATTTGCTCCTGTCACTAGGATCATTTTCTTTGACATTGCACTCTTTTGTTTAGGTTGCTCAAAGTTAGAATGTAAATGGAGAAAATCTAATTTTGCGATGAGGGAATTTAGATAAAGGTATGTGGCATGTTGTCTTGATTGGTTGGCAATCTTATATGGTGTCGAATTGTCATTGCTATTTTTCTAAATAGGCTTGATTCTCTTCTTAATTTAGAGATGCAGTACCAAAAGGGAGTATTTTATAGGGAAGTAGGACTACTTTACTTTAGAGGGTTCTAGAGGACTATTAGGCCATTCTACAGACAAAGCGCCATAATTGAACTATTAAGATATTGAAACTAGAAGTGATATAGCGTATGGAATTTTATGAGCAACATAAAAAAAATGCTAATTTTAAATATGCAAGTGACAAATAATTTGCATCAGGAATTTAATGTTACTCAGCTATAAGTAATATTCATTGTCAAAACAAACTATATGGAATTATTAAACGAATTTCTAGAATTCGATCTTCTTAGTATTGGAAAATATAATTTGAAGATTATCAATTTATTTTGGTCTTAATAATTATAGTTGCAACTAAAGTAATTTTATTGGTAATCAAGAAATCATTTATTCGCAATAAAAGTATGGAGCAACTAAATACAGGAAATAGCTATGCCTTGTTGCAGATAATAAAGTATCTAGTTTGGATTGTTGCATTCGGATTCATTTTAGAAGCAGTGGGGGTTAAGGTGACGATATTAATTGCAGGTTCCGCCGCTTTGCTTGTTGGCGTTGGTCTTGGTTTGCAGCAAACATTTAACGATATTATTTCCGGAGTCATTTTGCTTTCTGAATGATCAATAAGAATTGGAGATGTTTTAGAGATAGATGGAAAAATTGTAAAAATACAGCAGATTGGTTTGCGAACATCTAAAGGACTAAATACGGATGACATTTCCATCATTGTGCCCAATTCTCTAATTACGACAAACAAAGTTATTAATTGGAGTCATCAAACCAATCTCAATCGTTTTAGAATCGATGTGGGCGTTGCCTATGGGAGTGAAGTAGAATTAGTCATCAAAACACTACAAGACAGTATCAAAGAACATGCGGAGGTGAGTTTAGATATGGTTAGGAAATTTTATTCTAAAACGTGCGTAGGGTAGCTTACGCAGTAAATACCCAG
>CAXBGT010000170.1:0-12507 GCA_963975265.1 uncultured Saprospirales bacterium | reverse complement strand
AATGCTCCCACTAGTCCCAATGACAGTGCTATAGAAGACTTAATGACTGTTATGATCAGAAGTGTCCCAATAGCCAGAGGAATGAAGTTATTTGAGAATTTTCTTCTATCCGAAATCGCACGGCCATACTTGATGTAAAACATTTTTATCAAAATGGCAATAAATGTAACGATTGTAAGATTTAGAATGAAAGACCATACATTGATGGTACTGTTGAAGTCATTCAGATATTTTTCAAATTCTAGCATGGTATTATTAGACTATATTAAGAGCCACAAAACTAATCAATGTAAACTAAAAAAGAGTCTATTATTAATTAATTAGTCAATGGGTCAAAGAGCGTGACTATTTCGGATATGCAATGAAATAGTAGTTCTTTTTCTCATAAAATTGATTTTTGAATTCATCGAGTGTAAAACCACCCTTATCATCCAACCAACACTTCATAAGGGAAATATTGTAATTAAGAGAACTGAAGAGTGCGAATACTTTCTCTGGGGATGAATCATAAAACTCAGAAGATCCAAGACCATGCTCAAAAATAATCACAGGTTTAGTTCTTTTGATTGTTTCTATTGCACCTTCTAAGACATTAAGTTCTCCACCTTCCACGTCTATTTTGATAAGATCAATCGAGGTTTTGTTATCAAAAATGAGATCAAGCTTTTCAGTTTTAACTTCTATTTGCTCATCAATCTCATTAGGTCGATCGTATGTCCTTTTTTCTAGACCACTATACGCAGGGTTAGACACCACATGATTGAATATCGAAACGCCTGACTTATTGCTCAATGCTACTTCATGGATGGTGCAATTTGTGTTAGCGTATTTAGCTGCAAGGTTCCAATACATGCTTGGAATAGGTTCAAAACCGAAATGATGTCCATATGGTGCATGATGCACTATTATATCAAGCACCTCACCTTTATGGCAGCCGATGTCAAGACAGTTACTGTCCTTCTTACACACTCTCTTTATGATAGCACTAGTTTGCCTATCATATGCTTGATTCTTAGTGAAGTCAAACGGGAGTTTTTTAATAAGATCTTTGAGTGTGTTGAGCATTTGCGGCTTTGTAATATTGCAGTGATTTAAAAACATATTGGTAAAAGTAATAATATGAAAAAGTCCATGTATTTAGGAATCTAAGGATGGATCCAAAGAATAACTAAACACTACAACTCATTTCTAAGGGTAAAATTAGTAAAATTTTTGTTCTATATCTTGAAATTGCAAGAACAGGAAGAAAGATAAAGGCACAGTTGTGGGGAATGGTGAAGGGTAGGGGTGATGGTTTTAAGATACATAGATTCAGATATGAAATAAGATCATAAAATTGGATGTCTCTTCATTGTCTGGCGTTCGCAATTGTATTCATTAGAAAGTTTGATGATTTAGCATTTAGTTTTTTAATCACTTCATTGCTACAACGAACAAAGCCTCCAAATAATTAAATTTGAAGGCTTGTGCGGTCTGGACGGGACTCGAACCCGCGACCCCCTGCGTGACAGGCAGGTATTCTAACCAACTGAACTACCAGACCATAGTTATAAAAACTATTTTTTCTTTTTCGAACCAATAAAAATTCGAATGCTTTAACTTCTAAAAGCGATGCAAAACTACTATCATTTTTTATAAATGCAAGCATTACTCAGGAAATAAATTCATAATCCATTCATTATGTTTTTACTCGCTTGATTTTGAATAATTTAGATCAAAAAATAATTTTTCCTTTTTTAAAAGCTTGTAATATTATTATTCACTCAACTCAATATGTGCGATCAAACCAAAAATAAAAGAATTGGCCATGATCGCGATTGCTTCCAGAGAGATCGATTCCATAAATTTACCTTTAAGATGTAGCATGGGATGGTACAGGAAGACAGAAATAGACAAATGTTCCTCTCGATATAGTAAAGTAGAATTTGGTATCCCTTTGATATTGGATGAACGCGAATCCGCTAGGGGCGCATGTAGCTTCTCACAGTGATGGTGGTGCAAAGGTTTAAAGCGATGGCTACGACTGAACATTTTCACAATGTGAGATCCCATGCATGGGCACGCAATTGAAAACCTAAAAACTTAAGTGCGGGATTAAGACTGAATGCCCTCATCAATTACCCACACCCATACAAATCAAGCCCTTTCCAATCCATAGCTCTTTCCAATCCCCCCAGAAAGAACAAACGTCAGCAACCGACCTCCCGCTCTCTATTGCTAACTTCTCAATCGATCCTCCAATATCCCCACTATCATGAAATTCGATAAGAAGAGAATTCCAAAAAGAACCCAAATTGAACTTAGATGAATGAATTATATTGGAGAGAAATCTAATATTAATGAATTAAATATTTTATAATCTTTCTAATAAACGTACGATTTTTTGTTTGAAAATGAGATAGTAAATTTAGGCTGGGGCATTAAACTCCTCTAGTATCACCGCAACAATAAATAAGTTATCAATATCAAGTTTGGTTTTTGTTTTAGTGGTCAGTTGTACTTCTTCCTTATTTAGAGAAGACAAAATGAATTCTACATCCTCTACAACAACAGTCTTTTCAGAAACCAAGTCAGGTTGGTTTGTAAATGTAAATCCACCAACACTTAAGTTTGTAAAAGAACTATCATTAAGGTTTTTAACATCAGTTTTTTTTAAAACAACATATGGCGTAGGATTGAAAGCCACAATAATTTCAACAATTCTGGAATTTATTATTCCTGAATTACCAAAAATTGAATTTGCAGGCACTTTTAGGTAATTATCATCCGTTTCAGCAATCCTTATCAAAGAACTATTATACCATTTTCCTGGTGTTACACGAACCCTTCCCACAGCATTGGCTGTTATTTTCATTTGGCTTTCATCGTTTACAGGTATAATATCTCCATTAGATGTTTGAATTTTTGTACCAGGATCTTCAAATACTATGTTCGTTGGCTTATTTTCTTGAGTACTTATAGACGCTAGCCAATTTATCGGAGTTTGTGATAAATTCCAAATTCTAGACCATTGCAAAAGATGAGCATTGTTCTTTATAACGACCCACCCATCAGGTGCGGGACTATATACAGGTATAGACGGCTCATCATTTATCACAATATTGGCTTTTGCCAATGTGTCTAATGGAAATGTATCAAGATTGATTAATTGCAAAAAACTCGAATACGCTGTAGTGAAACTGTCGCCCGCTGTATAGTTTTTGTCTAGGACGTTTTGCGGCATTGTATCGCAAAAGTTAAATTGGTTAAACGGGATCTGGCTTCCAGCTGTAGGTTGCCAATTCCAACAAACGGGAGGTGATAACACTTGTAATGTAGGAGCTGTTACTACATACTCTGCATTTGCACTTCTAGTCTTAGGAGTCATGTCTGCTACTAAACTTGAAATTGCATCAAAAAAAGAATTCATTTTTAAATTTTAGAGCTGTGAATTATGCATGAAGTATTATCAAATAAAAATTAAATATTTATTGTTGTGAATTCTATTTTTGATAAATCTAAACTTAATATACTTCACAATATTTTAATAGAATTTTTCAAGTTGAACAGCTATGATATATGCGATGTCACTTGTAGATGATGGAACAGTTGAATATTCTATAAGTGAATCGCTTATCTTTTTTTTGGAAAAGGAAGCTGCTATATTTAATCCATTATCAGAGGAATCTCCAAATTCGAAACCACCTACACTAATGGATCCAATATCAGCTATATCAAATTCTGTTGCCAATTTACTGATGTCAACTTGAACCGTGGCAGTTGGATTTAATGCAACAATTAATGATCCAACTCTACCTGGCAATAATCCATTGGGGCTAAATACAGTCCTCCTATTTACACCGTCTATGAATAGGCCTTTAGCTTGTTGAGTCATCGTTACAATTGCACTACTGTACCAATTTTCAACATTAATGAAAATTGTACCCCATGCATCCGCTTTAAAACCAAATTGAACGCCATTCGATTCCCCTGTTAAAGATATATTTTTGAATGATTTTGACGTTAAATTTCCTGATTCAGATAATAAAGTTAAAGCTTGATTTGGTAAGCTACTTTTTACTGAATTAATCCACTGGAAAGGATAGTTGGATAAAGTATATGCTCTTTCCAAATCGTTAGTTGAACTTACCTTACTAACCATAGTCCAAAATGGTGGCATCGGACCATTTGGTGGAAGGGGAGGTTGCGGATTATTTAAATCCCGTTGAGTAGATAATTCTGAAGATAATGGAAATTTTGATGCGTTTATAAGATTTAAATAACTTGCGTAATTTCTACTAAAACTATTAGAACTCTGTGAATAGGTTTCGCTCGTAAAATTAGAAGGAATTCTATCAGAAAAGTTAAAAGAGTTTTCTCCTGTAGTTCCTGTAGTAGGAATAGGCCAATCCCAAACTACTGGTGCTGTCATAGTTTGGAGTATTTCACTGGATTTCGATTTTTTAGCTAATTCTTTTTTTAAGCTATTGTAAATTCCTTTCATTATCCTTAAGTTTATATAGTTTGATGTGTAATTTTATAATTACTTTGAAGGAAAGCTATAGGTCGTTAGCGTCCGTTACCTTTATAGGTTAAAGATTTAAATTGATTACTTGTGTAAGTTGGAGGTAGTGATTTGAGTACTAAAGAATGTAAAATGAACGAATAGTCACATTTATGATATGTTTTTCTTTTATGTAGGTGGAATATTAAATACAAAACCTGTTAAATGAAGATAAAACTTCTCTGGATTTTATTCCAGAGAAGTTCATTTCTGTAATTGTTTTATGATTAATTCAAATTACTCAGAGTCAGTTCCAGGGAAAGCCAAATTAACACCAATAATCTGAGGATCAGTAGATGTGTCTTTGATAGTTACTGTAGTTCTGCTTCCTGTAGTTTTTGCACTGAAATTTGATCCTCCTGCGTTTGCACTAAAAGAAAAGCAACCAATTCCTACACTTGCAGCGGAAGCCCATGAAGATGCATGACTTTCATATGTTGATGAATCCATTTCAATTGAAACTTCTTTTCCGAAAACAGCTACAAGGTTTCGGACTCTAGCACTCAATATGCCGTTATTTCCGAATACTACATTCTCTCCTGAACCAGATGCTTGCCAAGGTGGTAGCAATCCAAATCCAGAACCACTTGCATTTTTAGCTATTTTTTTCATAAATCCTCCATCATACCATGGTCCTGGATCTATTGGAATTGAAGCGGAAGCTTTAACCGAAATTGTAGCTTTTATGCTGTTACTTGATTCAGAGATATTTGTTTGAGAGTAGGATCCAGAAGCACTTGCAGACCAAAACCAACCTCTTGCTGAAACAGCTGCTCCTGCATATGCGCTATTCATTTTAGTGGAGCTATTACTCGCATCTAATGTAACAGAAAACCCTCCAGATGTTCCAGCTGTTAAATCCATCTTCATTTGTTGGCCACTACCGGTAATATTAAAACTCGGCTGCCATTGTAGAGCTCCTGATGAGTCAGGCACTTTGACCCATGCACCATTGCTTGGTGCAACTCCTGAAACAGGAACAGTCGGCCTTGCCATCATTTTCATGATATTTTGCAAAGAAGGATCAGTAGTAAGATTAACCACCATTTCATTGTATTGTGTATTAAGCGTTTCAAGCGTAGCTTGAGCATTCGAATAATCTGTCTTCCAATGCGTTGCGCCAAAAAAATTGCCGAAACTACCATCCGCAGGATAGATGACTTTCATTGCATCTAACCCAGTATTGCTTAGTTGAGTATTATAATCGGTTTTTGCATTTGTAACAATAGCACTTGCATTATTTTGCGCATCTGTTAGCGTGTTTTGTAGATCTTGTAAATTTTTCTGCTGTGTAGGGCTAACTTTAAATGTAAGAACAGTTAATGCTTGTCTATAATTAGACCAAAAAGAGGAATCACCAAAATTTAATGTTCCAATTGCCTCATATTTAGGCGCCATATTCATAAATGAAAATGCATTTGGTGAAAGTTGACCTGTTGGTGCTGGGGGCCACGCAAAATTAATTGGATTTGCTAGCATTTGAAAGTTTGAGCCATCACCTCCCAGTGCGCCGGAGACAATTTGATTGTAGGTTTGTGCAAATAGATTTTGATTATCCATAAGTTTATTAGTTAAAAAAGTTATGCTTACTCTATTCTGGTTTTTCAGCTTCCACCATATTTTTTATTTTCCATTAAAGGGAATACCTATACTTTGTTGATGGAGATTTAAGTTTATTTTTCTTTGAATAAACATGTTTGTTTTTAAGATTAATATTGAATAGTTATTTCTGTAAATATCACTCTCCTTGTGATGTGTCGCTTTCACTATCTAGGCAAAATCATGGATTAAATCCGCACGCACTTTTAGTAATTGGAATAAATGGGTTAGCTGCGGAACTTTGAGGGCGAAAGGTTAAACTCCTTTGAGAATGTTCTTGAGAAATATGCTGGGTCATTAAATCCGACGGAGTAAGCAATCTCGGATATATTATGATCTGTAGATAAAAGCAGCTTCTTAGCTTGTTGTAACCGTACATAACGGATGAATATTGATAGAGTCTTACCAGTCAACTTTTTTATTTTTCTATTCAATTGTGACTCGCTTAAAGACATCTTAATTGCTAATTGTGCATTTCCAAAAGCAGCTTCATTGAGGTTGTCGCGAATGAACTTCGTAGCCGTATTTGCAAAGCTACCTTCAGTTGAATTTCTCTCGTCTTGTTGTGGGATGGTGATATTATAAGAATTTTTACTCGAATATTTCCTTTTCATAATTCTCCGAACCCCTACTAAATTTTTCATGCGAATTAATAATTCTTCCTTTGGAATGGGTTTAGACAGATATACATCTGCTCCTATTTCAAAGATTTCTAAGCGAGATAATATGTCTACCTTCGATGAAACTAATACGATAGGTATGTGATTTGTACGAGTATCTGTTTTTAACGTTCTGCATACTTCAATTCCATTTTTACCAGGGATCACAACATCACTTAATATGATATCTGGACATAATTCTAAAGCTTTGGTTATTCCTGTTTGCCCACTTGTAGCATTAACTAAACGGTATTTATTTTTTACTAATTTCTTTAAATAGCTTGCCATTTCTGAGTGTGCTTCAATAATAAGCAATAATGGAAGTTCCATGTCTTTTGCAACGGCCTCTTTTATATTAGATTTATATTTTTTTCTATTAATATAAAATGGTATACCAACTGTTAATAGAGTCCTTTGGGTTGGTCTCATTGGTTATTTTTTTTAATGCTATTTGCAAAAAGAAATAATTATGACTCTTCGAAAGGTGAAGTTTTTCAGTTTCAATTTTGTACAACTGTTGTAATACATGAAGTATATTTATTACTTACTACTAGCTCATCTGTTACTAATTCAAAATATTCGCCACTTTTTCAGTGGGGAGCTACACTTCATTTTTAACTACATTTTTTAGAATGAAACAATTAATACTACTAGATTTTCTTAGATGTAATACAGTATTCTCTATATAAGTATCAATGTATTCTGAATATTTCATGCATTTTAAAATGCCTTAATATCCCTTGGTATATTAAAATGAAATGTGTTCATTTTAATTAACATCTACGATTGTATCTTCATAATAACAGCTAGTATGATCTAATTTATTGGCAAATCACAGTTGCGTCTTGTTGTAGATTTTATTATCTATTTGAATTGTGTAATCCTAGCTGCTGAATTAGCCATTGTGGTATTTATTGTACAATACATGAGAGTTATTTACTTTCAAGATATCATATACAAAATCATGAGTATACACAGGAATAAACGTATGCGAGTAAGACATATTTAATGTTTTAAGGGTTGTATAAATGTGTTTACTAGATACCGGTTCTTAACACCATATCAAGTTTAGTAAATATAATAGGTATTTTTTAAAATGCTGTCATTTAGATGGTTAGTGTTTAAAAAAGGGGTGTTTATACCTGTGTTTTAATTTGCATTTTATATTTTTCCTATTCTCGAAATATCTTCTTTATTACCAATGAAGGCATATTCTAACTAAATCTCATAAGTCTTATTGATAGATAAAAAAGATCCATATTTTCTCTTTTATAATTGGGACTTTTGCGACTATTTTCCGTTTCCTAATTATGCAATATATCTATTTTTGGTGCATGGGAATCTTTTGTTTTTACCGCATATCTGGTAACTTTTTGATGTGGAATTCCTTTAATTAATTTTATAAGAGATTAGATGTTCAGTTGTTACTACTGAAAAATGAATTGCTTTAATTTCTCATACTAAAATAGATATTCAATATTCTCATTCATTATTTCTGCAATTAATTGGACTATATGTGCAATAAATATCAATTTGGACTAATTGATAGTGTTAGATCAATTTGTCTAATTCTAAATAGGAAGTTTTACCGTGAAAAGGGAATCCAATATTTTTGAATTTTCAATCCTTTTTGTCGAATTTAATCTTAGTATCCTCCAATAAACCTTCATTTTTAAGTCGTGCGATCTCATTATTAATTTATAGAGATATTTAGCCCGTTATTGGTACAGATTGTTTGCTTTTCTCAGTTGGAAAAAGTACAGGGTAGGGTCAGTCTGATGTACAAGGTGTAATTCTGGAATGTGATCCAGCTTGTTAATAAGTTTAAAAAGAATTTGGTATTGGGGAGATACTCATTCTTTGGGAAGCTCTTTTTTCTTTTGAGAACATGTAGCTAGGCGGCTTTTTTTTGCAGAGCCAAGGTTATTTTAGAAGGGTAGTTATAAGCATCTCATATAAAGATATAATAAGTATTCATTAGACTATGGGCTTATATATTTGGAAGATTCTTCGTAATTCATTGCCGTTGACAAGAACCATCAATCCTTTTTTAGGATAGAAAATCCTATGCTCTCAAAAATTCCTCCGCTCTTAAGTACTACCATCTCATTATTAATCATAGACATATTTAGCCGATTATTGTTAATCAACGTTCCAAATACTTCAAACCCGATGCCTTGGGATTTTTTGATGTCACACAGACCATCAATAGTCATAGTCCCAAATATTTTAACTGAAGGGACAGAATTTGTATTTTGACTATTTATTGTAATGGAATTTGAATTAGGTACATTTAGATTGTTATTTGTTGCAATTTCAAGACTGTAGCAATCAAAATCACCATCAACTATAACTGTTGCATTATCATCTATGACGACATGTTGACAAGATAATGGGACTATATTTTGATCCCAATTGGTAGGCTTACTCCATAGGTTGCCATTGCCAGTTCCTATCCAGTTTACAGTATTCCCAAGATCAGGTAAGCCATCACAATTATCATCGATATTATTACATGTTTCTATTGCTCCTGGATATATAGCATCGTCATTATCATTGCAATCTTTATCACTGCAAAAACCATCTCCATCAAAATCAATATTTGATTTGCCAAAACAGGATACACATTCTAATATGTTATCGAGTAAGTAAAGAGAAAGATTATCGAAATAACTATCATTATCCGTTCCTGTATTCCTTGTGCCTTTTAATATCACTTTTACTTCATCTGTAGTTTCTGGAAGATCTATTATAAATGATTTTTTAATCCATTCGGGAGTTGGATTCGTTATAACTGGACTAGTCGTGATTAGGTTATTATTCTCATATAGCTCAAGGTACATTTCCGGAATATCAGAACCATTAAAGTTTCTCATATACCCACTAAGTGCAATAGATAATTTGTCTTGACTTATCTGATCTGAATAATCAGATAAGTCTATCGTTTGACTTGCAATTCCAAGAGGTGATTCATTTGTGCAGATTCCACCTACACCAAAGTTTGAATTGCCTTCATATGCAGGCACAGAACCACATTCCGCATTAGTCAGGGATTCGATGTCACCTATCCAGTCTACAATCCCATTTTCTGCACCAGGATTTGATATTAGATTTGCGGTAATTGTATCGCCACTGTTCTCTATTAAGAAACTTGTATATTGAGACCAATTGCTCCAGTCTAAAGATTGATTTCTATATCTAACCCTCCAATAATACTCGCCACCAGACAATCCCTCGTCAATTTCTATATCTGTTAGATCGTCATTTGCTTGCGTATTTATCTCATTATAGAAATTTTCATTTTGTTTCCATTCTTCTTTAACTATTTGTGTATCAAATAAGCTATCTGTAGACAATTGCCAATGCGTACCTTGGTGAGTATCTTCAATTCCTGAAAATTGTGACCCCTTTAGTTTGACACAAGAAGAGGGTAAAGTGTCCGAAACAGGAAATATATTTGTTGGACGACTTGGAGCTAGAGATGCGTTGAATATCGATATTTCGTCTCTCAGTTCATTGTCTACAATATTGTCTTGATCTCCTCTACCAAATCTTTTGAGTGTAAACATCGGATCTTTTCCAGCTTTGACATCAATATAAACAAAGCCATATTCGTCTTGGCTCTTTACAAATTCATCATAGTCTGCATTCGGAAATTCGCCCCAGTTATCAATTGCTCCGCCAGCTGTAGCTACATTTACCCAAAGATGCTTATGATCTCTTGATTGACCTCTACTGTACCCATGTGTATGTCCAAAAAAGTGTAGAGATGCCTTGTTGCAAACACTTGTAAATACTTCTAGGGAATCTATGACCTGACCTGTGAAATTACTTTCACCAGGTGTCCATAATTCTGACTTATGTGGATGATGTAACTGAGCAAAAACAAAATCAATATCTGGATTAGCACATGTAGAATCTAGAATTCCGCTAAGCCAATCTAGTTGGATGTTTTTGTCTGTTGTACCACTATTAGAATTTAGTCCAATAATTCTAACATTAGAAATGTCCTTGTAGTAGCATTCTTCAAGTAGAGTAGACGCTCCATTTTCTGGAAGTGAAAAGTATTTTTTGAAGTTATCTTCTCCGCCAGTTCCAGAGTATTCATGATTGCCAAGAACTGGATAGACAGGTACATATGAAAATAGGCTATCCGCTTGGCTGAAAAAATGTTCTCGCCATTGAGAATAATTACCACCAGTCACAACTAAATCGCCTGGAATTAGTACACCTTCTAGATCACTGATCGAACCACCACTCTCCAAAAGGAAAGTCGGTATGATACCTTCTTCTATAATCTCATTAAATTTATTTGGATGGCTGCCATCTCTTTGCATATCACTGATGGCCATGAATTGTGTATTCATTTCATCCATTGTGATTGCCAATGTCCTATAATTATATAAAGTACTCGTTTGACCTCCTGACATTTGGACTTTATAATAGTACTTACTTTTTGGATCTAAAGAAGAGAGGTTAGCGATATGTATTCGAGAATTACCTGATCCTACTATTGATGTACTGATTACCTCATTAACTAAATCAAATGGACTCTCTCCCCATATAATCTTACCTGATCCAATACTATTGGTTTCCCACATGACTTTGATCTCATATTGAGTAACATCTTGCAGGTAGGGCTTGACAACTATCTCTTGACCATAAAAGTTGTCAGTAACGAATAGAAATATGCAAAGTATCAGAAAACATCGAGTCATAAAATATATTGAAAAATAAAATTAACCATTTCAAATGGAAAATTAACTTCTTTTTATCAATCATGATTTGATAAGTTTACTATGTTTTCTCTTTTAATATCAGCTCTATTGGCAAATGATCGCTAAATCCATCTAGATCAAATGAAGAAGCTGAAGATGGACGGCCAAAACGGATAGGCTTTTTGTAATCACCCTTTACCATTTCTGGATAGGCAAGTATATCGACGGAATCAACTTTGAAGGGATAAATGGGGCTGTTAGATGCTATAGCTTTTGATACCAAGAATTGATCGATAACACCTTGTTCTGAACCATAAACATATGTACCAATTCCCTGTCCTAAAAAGTTGTACATTAGGTTGTGATACTTGTGATTCCTTGCATTTAGGACTTCTTGTTTATTACGAACTCCCATCAAGTAATTATCTATAGATCTATCGTATGGATTATCATTAAAGTCTCCCATAAGAATAATTGATGTATCCTTACCTCTTTCTTCATAGATTCTCTCTGTCCAATAGGCAAGATTTTCAGCAACCATAATTCGGTACGGCTCTGACTCGAAAGTGCCACCACTACGAGAGGGCCAGTGATTAAGTACAAGAACCAGAAGATTATCAGATGCCGTCTTAAGATGAATCTGCAGTAAATCTCTTGTCGCATTTCGTTTTATAATTCGCCAAGTGAACACTAAATCTTCTGCTGTATATAATGCAGAATCGTAAATTAAAGCTGTGTCTATACCTCATTTTGTCGGCACTTTCTACATGCTTAATTAGATAGGTCCTACCAAGCGCTGAAGACATGAGAGATGCTAATTTTTCAACAATAGCGGCATTTTCAACTTCACAAATTCCTAAAATATCCGGACCTGTATTAGCATTAAATTGCTTTATGATAGATAGAAGATTAGCTAGTTTTTTATCAATAATGGCTTGAATCCAGCCACGCAACTCAGATCTCAATTTTTTTGCCAAAAATTCACTTC
>CAXBGT010000169.1:0-12507 GCA_963975265.1 uncultured Saprospirales bacterium | reverse complement strand
TGTCCCTTTCTATTCTTTTCTAAGATTACTTCTTTGCTAAAACTAATGGATAGTGAATTCCTGTCGCATAACCTCTCTTGAGCCTCTCAAATCTATCTTTTTTTATCTTCCTTTTTAAGTCTGAATATGTGACTGAACTTTCGATTTCATAATACTCATAATCTATTGCTCCACAAACCTCACGTATACTAGAATACTCAATGTTATAATATTTCTTGCCTGCATCACTTACTTTGATTAAGTCTACAGCTTCCAATATTTGCAATCGTTTTTCTGCGGATAATCGTTCAAAACGACCTAGAGCTTCAGTTCCTATATTTGCTGTTTCATCATAGTTCCAACCAGTAAGTTGAGAAACTTCAATTTTTTCATCTTTGGAAATCAGCATTTCTAAATTATATTCGACATCTAAAAAAGTACAAACATCAGCGATGGTGACCGAAGGATTCTGGACTATATCTTCATACTTAATTTCATGGTATCTTCCACTATATCTATTTGCTAATAACCCATTGGAAGTATTTAACAGATATATTCCTACGGCATAATGTAGGTCATACCCCCTACTCCAAAGTGACGCTATCGTGTCATAAGGATTACGCAACATGTGAATCACTTTTCCAGTATGAAAATGATCTAGAAACAAAGTAAAACATGCAGAATTAGCGGGTGTTTTTTCCAACCAAAATTTTGCACCACAATTTGTCAGTCCTTGCTTATAAAAGCTAGCACAAAAATCAAGAAGTGTATCCGATTCATTTGCCAACACCTCAATTTCCGTCTTGGAATGCCCATATTCAGATTGGACCAAATCAGTACCATTATAAATATGATAACCAAGGTTCTTCAACCCCTTTAGTTTCCTTTTGGTGATGCTATTTTTTGCCCTCAACCAATCATCGTAAATTAATTTTTTAGCAAAAAATGATGTTTCTTCTCCTGTAAAAATATCGCTATGTCTATTTAAAATATTCTTAACTAATGATGAACCTGTACTTCCTGAACCTCCCATTATAACACTCATCTCGTCATCATTTCCTCGATTAGACCTAGTAGTTTAATTTCTTCATGCTGCCAGCAATTTTCATGGACAGCAATTTTTGTAGAAAGAACCATTTTTTGATGTCTTATTGGATCATGTATTAACGTACTAACCGCTTTTTCAATTGACTCTTCTTTCAAATCAGGAAGACATAAGCCGACATTAAACTCGCTACAATATCTCCAATAGACAGGAAAATCCATATTTAGGGATGGAATTCCAGCATGCATATAGCTAAAAAACTTATTTGCAAGAGAATACTTATAATTCAAACTAGAGCCATCTAGCAGATTAAGTCCTAACCATGCTGTTTTTGTGATTTCATCTAATTCTTTTGGTGATTTCCAACCTAGAAAATGCACTCTATTTTCTTTATCTACTTGAGATTTTAGCTTTCTCAACTCAGTAGATAAGTCTCCTTCGCCCACAATGAGTAATTTTACATTCTGTTTTGTATTTGAAGTCCAGGTGATCGCTTCAGCTAAACCTCTGCCTTTATTTAACACTCCTTGATACAAAATGATCTTTTCATCTTCTCTTTTCTGACCAGAATAGTTTTCTACTAACCAAGGAAGACTTCGAATAACTTCAAAATGTTGCCTATATTTTGCACTGAAGATCTCAGACAACTCCTTATTTACAGTAATATTCAGGTCACTACTTGGAATAAATATTTTACCAACAATACTCCAAAGCCACTTTTTGAGTTTTGCACCTTCTAATTCTGGAACTTCTACAAAATATTCGTGTGCATCATAAATTAGTTTGCGCCGTTTCAAAATAGAAACCAAGCTTACTGATGATAATGTATCCAAATCGACAGAATATAGGATATCATAAGATTCAAACAATAGGAAAAAAAACAATCTAACATTAAATTCTAAATAGAATAATACTCCACTTTCAAAATAACAATCTAGTCTTTTTTGATTAAATTTTTGGTGCAATAATTCCTGTGATGATTTCTTTTCCCTTCCAATCAATATCACTTGATACCCAGCGCTAAGCAAACTATTACATATGCGATGCATTCGTTGATCTTGATTCAGATCATTCGTTACAGTTATTGCTATTTTATAGGGCATTGGCAGCTTTCGGGTTGGTTTGAATTATGTTGTCACGATCAAAATGAATTTCATTCTCTATATGCAGTTGTTGTAAAATAGCAAAAGCCTTATTTTGTTTGTTAAATGGCCACATACTAATATAGCTTTCACAATGCATCAAACCATTATTTGCTACCCTTCTCAGATGTGTCAATAAGGCCGTTTTTTCAACATCAGAATACAACTTCACTTTACTTCCTCTACAAATATCACAGCGTCCACAAGGTTTTTTTTCTTCTCCAAAATAGCTAAGAATAGTTTGTTGTCTACAATCATATGAAGTCATATATTCTTGAATTGCTCTCATTTTAAATGCTGCATTCTCTTCTCTCTTTTTGTACGTTACTTCATCAATCGCAAAAGAATTTGGAGCAGGTCTATCCATTAGAAATGTTATCCTAGGATCCTCCGAAGAAGGACGATAAGCAAGAATAGTTTCACGATCCATCACTTTTAATTCTTTAATAAATTTCTCTAATGGAATATTCAATTCATTCGCTAATTTACCTTCATCTATAGTAACAAAATCTGTAAATACTCCCTCGTACTTTCTTATGAAGTGGAGTATCATACGAGATTTTAGGTCTTTATTTCTACTGGAAAGACTGATCCTTCCTTTGGCTGAAGTAAATACAATTTGGGACGGTTTCCTCATTGCTTGGTTAAGGAATAACCATCCTTCTTTTTCCATGATATTTAAGCAACTGAAAACTTTTCCAATATGATATCTATACTTACTACAAAAATCTTCAAGACTTAAGTCAAAAGACTCTCCTGCCCCACTTCCGTACCCTACTTTTAGATAAGAGCAAAGCCTATTATATACTTGCTCTAAAAACTCCAAAGAAGGAAAACTAGATAAATGATGTTGCTGCAATTTAACTATATCTCCAAAATTGATGATTGATACCGCATGAGAAGACTTGCCATCTCTGCCAGCTCTACCCGCTTCTTGGTAGTACTCCTCTATACTTGGAGGTATGTCGCAATGCACCACAAATCGTACGTCAGGTTTATCCACCCCCATTCCAAATGCGTTGGTACAGACAATTATTTTCATTCTATTCTCTATCCAATCCTTTTGAACTCGCATCCGAGTTTTCATATTCATGCCGCCATGATAGAAGCTTGCAATTTCGTCTTCAGTATCAAGGCCTTTATTGAGATACGCGGCAAGTTGTTCTACTTTCTTCCTACTTCGCATGTAAATGATACCGCTGCCTTTCATCTTTGCAAGGAAATCACTTAGCTTATCCATCTTATCTTCAGAAAGCATTACAGTAAACGATAGATTATCCCTAGCAAAAGTTGAAGTAATCACATTTGGACTTACCATCTCCAACTTTTCAGTAATATCATCTACTACCTTAGGTGTTGCAGTGGCCGTCACAGCAATAAATGGGACGTTAGGATGCCACTCTCTGAGATTTTTTATATTGTAATATGCAGGTCGAAAATCATGGCCCCATTGTGAAATACAGTGTGATTCATCTATTGCGATAAGGCTAATATTAGTCTTTTTAAATCGCTCGATAAACATTACTGTCTCTAATCGTTCTGGAGAGACATAAAGTATCTTCAATGGCCCATTCATGAAGTTGTCAAGAATCAGATCAACCTCACGAAATTTTAATCCTGAAAAAATAGCCCTAGCCATAATTCCTCTCTTATTTAAAGAATCGACTTGATCTTGCATGAGTGCAATAAGGGGAGAAATAACAAGTGTTTTTCCAGGTAAACACAGCGCCGGAACTTGATAACAAACTGACTTTCCCGCTCCTGTATGTAATAAAGCAACTGTGTCTTTACCATCTAAAACCGATTTGATCACCTCAGCCTGCAAAGATCTAAATTGATCAAAGCCCCAAAACTGTTTGAGAATGTGAAGTGCTTTCGGCATGTGACTTAATTCTTGTTATATACACGAAAGTAGCATATAAAAGCTATGCGATAAAATTAGTTTGATAAAAACGTCAAAGTACCTTTTCGCCCAACTGAAAGTCTCATTTTATTCACAGTGCATAAGTAATTGATAATGATATAAAATGGCTTAGAATCTGGGACAATCAGTTCTATGCTTATGAGCACCGAATAATTGGATATTTCTATTGAGTTTGAAGGTGAGCGTAAACATGGCAGTAAAGTAATAATCTGTCACTTTTTCTCCACCTCTTTGAGATCCAGTTGGTAGACTAACGGGTTCAGATTGACCAAAGAACTCACCGATCCTATTGCCCAACTGTGCCGCTAAAACACCGTTCCCAGCTGCTAGCTCATCGAAGGCTACATAACTACCCGACACGTCATCAACATAATCAGTGAATGTTTTTCTTGCTAAAATATCAAGAGATATATTCATCGAATTTGTCAATTGGAATTTTGCTCCAGCGCCAAAGGGTATTGCCAATGCGATTTTACTATATTTAGATGAAAAGCCAGGAAGACCTTGCCCCTCTGTCCCTAGTGGTTGCAATGCAACCTCGTTTCCTTGGAAGGTTGTTTTGGGATTAAAATGAAAAACACCCAGTCCAGCTGTAACATACGGAGAAAGAGGATTATCTTCTCCAAAATTGTATCCAAAAACATGCAGTTCTCCTAAAACAGACAATTCCGTAAGGGAGGATGTAAAGTTCAAATTCCTTTGTTTCTGCCAATCCACAAATGATCTGCTGTCATCACCTGATAACTTCCCATACAGCAAATTCGCTTTTACCGCTAAATATTTGCTAAAATTCAGCTTAGCCATGCCTTGTACTGCAAGATTTGTGTTTCCAATATTGGTTCCAAAATCAGGTGCATTAAGATCCCCCCAATATACCGACCCCCCAAATCCAATACCATACTCAAGATATTGAGCACTCGATTGTAAAACTCCAACAATACTTATGACAAAAATTAGTAATAGATTCTTCATTGTCTCTCTCTACTTTACATATTAGTGCAAAGTTTAATATTTTATTTCTTAAATCCTATGAAACTTCTTGTTTCTTTCATATAAAACGCAAAAATGAGAACCTTTTATATACTTATATGCATATATTAACCACAATACTCAGAAATGTCATGAAATGATCATAGTAGGCATAAATTCAGAGACTTTCTGAGCATATTTCCTTTAAACTGACTCGGCCTAAGTCTTTACGTAGAATAGATAATTAAGTAATGTCGACATTTATCGTCAATTACATATTTATATTTTACATTTGAGCCTCATAAAATAATGTGAAAGTTACACAACTACAAAACTTAAAGTGGCATCAAAATGTATACACTCACAGATCATTAAACTCTAATTTAAATATGAAAATATTAGTAAAAACATTTATCCTTTTCTTGGTAGCCGGGAATATGGTAGCTCAAGAAGATTTAAAAGATTGGTTTCACAAAGATCCATCTGAAGGCTATATGGGTATATCTACTGAAAAAGCTTACAAAGCGCTCGAAGGAAGATCAAGTCAACCAGTTATCGTGGCAATTATTGACTCTGGTGTGGATGCAGAACACGAAGACCTAGCGAAAAACATGTGGATTAATGCTGATGAAATACCAAACAATGGTATCGATGATGACAACAATGGTTATATCGATGATATCCATGGATGGAATTTCATAGGAGGACCAAATGGTAACAATGTCGGACCTGACACTTATGAAGTAACTCGACTTTATGGGAAATACAAATACAAATTTGCAAGTGCTAATCCAGCAATTTTAAATAAAGAAGACAAGAAACTTTACAAAAAATTTCTTGTATGGCAAGAAGAAGTTGAAAAGCAAAGAGCAAGAGCTGAGAAATCTATCGCAGAAGTTGGCGGTGTTGAGGCTACTATAATGGGAGCAGTTGATGCTCTAGCTTCAACTCTAGAAAAAGACAGCTTGGATTTCACATTAGAGAATATCAATAAAATAGAAAGTTCAGAACAAGCAATAACTATTGGAAAAAACATCTCTAATAATTTCATGAGTAGCGGAGAAGTGAAAACCGTTGATGATTTAAAAACTGCATTAAATGAAGCATTAGATGGTGATAAAAAGAGACAACAGGACAAATTGGACTATGCATACAATCCTGATTTTGATCCGAGGTCAACTATCGTAAAAGATGATTATTCTAATAGTAGTGAATCTGTATATGGCAACAATGATGTCGAAGGTCCTGATGCCCTACATGGAACTCACGTTGCTGGAATTGTAGGTGCTATAAGAAATAATGATATCGGAATGAACGGTGTTGCAAATAATGTACAAATTATGTCTGTCCGTACTGTCCCTGATGGAGATGAACGTGATAAAGATGTAGCAAATGCCATTAGATATGCCGTTGATAATGGTGCAAGTGTCATTAACATGAGTTTTGGTAAAGGGTATAGTTGGGATAAAGAAGTTGTGGATGAAGCAGTAAAATATGCAACAAAAAAAGATGTTCTTTTGGTACATGCCGCTGGTAACTCTGCACAGGATAATGATGTAACTGGTAATTTTCCGGTAAACAAGTACGACAAAGCTTGTGGGATATTATGGTGGAAAAAGAAGAAATCGAAGAATTGGATCGAAGTAGGGGCACTTTCCTACAAGTCTGGAGAAGATGCAGTTGCTACATTCTCTAACTATGGTCAAAATAATGTGGATATATTTTCTCCAGGAGTTCAGATATATGCTACGCTTCCTGACAATAATTACACCTACTTACAAGGAACCTCTATGGCAGCACCAGTAGTAGCAGGAGTTGCAGCAGTATTGAGGTCCTATTTCCCTAGTCTGAAAGCTTCTCAGGTAAAAGAAATTATTATGGAAAGTGCAATACCCGTAGATTTGAAAGTTAAGAAGCCAGGTGATGCAAGTGGTGATCTTGTTGATTTCAAAACATTGAGCGTACAAGGTGGAGCTATAAATCTTCATAAAGCAGTTCAAATGGCGAAACAAACAAAAGGAAAGAAAAAAGTAAAAAAGAAGAGCAATAGCGCTTAAAATTGATTGGAATACAATCAATAAGTAGTGACAAGATATTATAGCCACATTCATTCATTTGGGTGTGGCTTTTTTAGTTTGATTTTCAACTTTTCATAATTCTCTTATCATAACAATAAAACGGAATCGCCTTCTTTCTAAAATAACAATATCCATTTGCTCTTTGATAGCCTACCTTTTCGTAAAGGCCATTGGATATCTTATTACCTGCATATGCATCTAGTCTGATTGTTTTATATCCATTTTCTCTTCCATATTCTTCGGCGAATTGACATAATCTTGTAGCTATTCCTTGCCCTTGAGATTGTGGTAATACTCCTAATCTGTGAATCACCAACACGTCTTTATTCCTAGTATTCCAGTGAACTGATTTATACTGTTCGTCCTGATTAGAATCTAGGACAATAGTTCCTATGATAATATCATTTTCTGCCATGATATAATGGTTGCCCGAAGCAATATCTTGACGAATACTTTCTTCATTCGGGTAATCATAGTTCCATTGATCAACATTGTGTTCTAACATCAAATCAGTCACTTTGATAAATAGATCCAATGTAGATTCTAAGTCCCTAATATTACTTTTTCTGATAACATGAATCGACATATTACGATTTGTTTGATTTTGTCCAAAGGTGTGGTTACCTTTGCAATAATAATTAAAATATAAAAATTGTAATCCACTAGTTAAGTGAGTTATCAATTTACTAAATCAGAAGAGCTATCAATCTATATCTTTTGAAAAATAAAAATGTATGAATAATAATTCTAAAAAGTCCATTATCACGGCATCTCTTCTTATTATTTTCGGAATTGTCAGCAGGTTCTTGTTAGTAAATCAACCAAACGTTTCTGGTTTAGAAACATTAGCACTATTTGGAGGTTCATATTTCCTTTTAAAGAGATTTGCATTCATTATACCAATTGCTGCATATATGGTGAGTGATTTCATTATAAACAATACTATTTACAGTGCTTATCATGCAGATGGAGTTGTGTTCTACCAAAACTATATGCTTTGGACTATAGGTTCTCTACTTTTGATCGTGGTTCTCGGTAAATTCATAATGAAGAAAGTAAACCTAAAAAGTACTGTTTTGGGTATCCTTGGAGCAACAACTGTCTTTTGGCTTGTTTCTAATTTTGGATCATTTCTCGGAATGGCGACATATCCGAAATCGATCTCAGGATTACTAGCTTGCTATACAGCTGCGATCCCTTTTTATGCTTACAGCCTTCTTGGCAATGCAGCATTTGGCGTTATTCTGTTTGGTGGGTATGAATGGATGAAGTCCAAATCACCTCAATACGCTCTAGAAACTTCAAATATATAATCTAAGAAAACAGTTAAATAAATATGGCATAATGGTTCGTGAAATGTAAATTAAGTGACAAAAGGTAAAATTAATGAGACTTACCTAGTGGTATTTGGTAGTAGATAGAATCTTACCAATATCTTTACAATCCTAGAATTATACAATGAGCAAGTACTTTTTATCCCTAATAGTAGGTATTACATTTTTATCTTTTACCAGCTTCAATTTCGAAGTAGGTCAGGTTTTAGATAGATATTACGACGTGCCTGTTTATTATAATGGTAACAACTTCAGAAATGTCATTGGGAGAAACCTCGCAACAGATGGTTATAATCTAGGACTTAAGTATCAATGTGTAGAATATGTCAAACGTTTCTACTATGAAGTTCACGATCACAAGATGCCAAACTCATATGGGCATGCAAAGGAATTGTTCGATAATAACCTTGATGATGTGGCTTTCAACTCAGCGAGAGGTCTGATGCAATACAGAAACACTCGATACGAGAAACCAAGAGAGGGAGATATTCTAGTTTACGGTAAAAGCCCAAACAATCCTTTTGGCCATACTGGAATAATTTGCGAAGTAGCGACAAATCATGTAATGCTTATCCAACAAAATCATGGTCTCAAAACGCGTCAAAAATTAATACTAGCTGAGTTTCAAGGTATTTATACTGTTGCAGATTATGATGTTCTTGGCTGGTTGCGATATCCAGAATAATTTATTCTAAAGTCAATTTCTTACTTTACTTTTTCTCAATATCCCAGATAGTTGGTGTAGTACTATACCGGCACATACGGACACATTAAGTGAATGTTTGGTGCCATATTGATCAATTTCAATAGCACCATCAAGTAATGGAAGCACTTCACTATCTACCCCATTCACTTCATTACCTAAGACAATTGCAATATTATCTTTCTTTGGTCTATATTCCATTAGTTCTATAGAAGAGTCTGTTTGTTCTATAGCTACAACCTCGTAACCTTCAGCTTTTAGGCTACTTATAGCAAGGCTTGTTGATTCAAAATAATGCCATTCTACTGAATCAGTTGCTCCGATAGCCGTTTTGGTAATTTCTCTATTGGGTGGTGTCGCAGAGATTCCACAGAGATAGATCTTTGATATTGCCATGGCATCCGAAGTACGAAATATAGATCCCACATTCATAGCAGATCTTATGTTATCTAAAACAACAATAAGAGGGACTTTCTTTACCTCCTGATACGCCTCAACAGATACTCTTCCTAATTCATGAAGTTTTAATTTTTTCATGCCTGCGACTACTTTTTCAGTTTATAATCAGAAGCTGCTTTGACAAAAGATACAAATAATGGATGTGGATTTTCTACCGTACTCTTGAGTTCTGGATGATATTGAACACCTACAAAATAAGGATGATCTTTCAGCTCTACTACTTCTACTAATCCATTATCTGGATTTATACCTACAGGTTTTAGATCTGACTCTTTTAATTGATCTAAATATTTATTATTGAATTCATATCGATGTCTGTGTCTCTCATCTATATCCCCTTTCCCATAAGCTCGATAGGAATGTGAGCCTCTTATTAGTTTGCACTTATAAGATCCTAAGCGCATTGTACCTCCCTTTTTTGTGATCGACTTTTGATCTCTCATCAGATCAATAACAGCAACTTTCGTTCTTGGATTCACCTCCGTTGAAGCAGCCCCTTTTATTTTAAGTTCGTTTCTGAAGTATTCTACTACTGCACATTGCATCCCAAGGCAGATCCCAAAGAACGGTATTTTATTCTCTCTGATGTATTTTATTGCAACTAGTTTCCCTTCAATTCCTCGTTCACCAAACCCTGGCGCGACAAGTACTCCATCGAGGCCGCTTAACATTTTTTCTGCATCATCTTCAGTAAGCATTGCCTCAGAGTGAATTGGGATCACGTTCACTTTGCATTCATTTTCAGCACCTGCATGAATAAATGATTCGTGAATAGATTTATAAGCATCTTGTAGTTCATTGTACTTCCCAACCAATCCTATATTTACTTCTGTTGTTGGATTCTTCAACTTACCTAAGAACTCTTTCCATGCTGTCAGGTCTGGAATTACCTTATTTTTGATATTGAGTTTTTTAAGAACTGTCTTATCTAGTTTCTCTTTCAACATCAGTAATGGAACATCATAAATTGTATCAGCATCAATTGCTTCTATTACAGACTGTACATCCACATTACAAAACCGAGACAATTTCTCTCTAATTTCTTTTGTAATTGGCCTTTCACATCTACAAACCAATATATCTGGCTGTATACCTGCCATCATCAGCTCTTTTACAGAGTGTTGAGTTGGTTTTGTTTTTAGTTCTCCAGCCGCTTTAAGATATGGGATAAGTGTCAAGTGAATAACTAGACAATTTTCTCGCCCTTGCTCTTGTCTCATCTGCCGAAGTGCCTCTAGGTATGGAAGTGACTCTATATCACCTACAGTACCTCCAATTTCTGTGATAATAATATCATAATCTTTCTCCCCTTCGAGAAGGGAAACTCTACTTTTAATCTCATCCGTAATATGAGGTATTACTTGGACTGTTTTACCTAAATAAACACCTTCTCTTTCTTTATTAATTACATTTTGATAAATTCTACCTGTTGTAACGTTATTACCTTGTGAAGTTGGAGTATTAAGAAATCTCTCATAATGACCTAGGTCTAGATCTGTCTCAGCACCGTCCTCCGTGACATAGCATTCACCATGCTCGTACGGGTTAAGCGTACCCGGATCAACATTAATATAAGGGTCGAATTTTTGGATTGTTACTTTAAGTCCTCTAGCTTGAAGAAGTTTTGCAAGAGATGCAGAAATGATACCTTTTCCTAATGAGGAAGTAACTCCTCCCGTAACGAATATATATTTAGCCATTATATTTTGTTTTGCGACGAATGAAGCATATTTGGAGACTTCATAAAAACGTCATTACGGGATGCAAAGTTAAGAAAGATTCTTGTCGAGACATATTTGAGAAGGGATTAAAAAATAAAAATTGGTAAAGATTTGAAAATCACCTATTCATCATTTACAAATTCAAGCTGTTCTAAATCGGTATATATCTAATTATTGTTTATTCATTGGATACAAATCAAAAAGAGGCCATCCAAATTAATGGACAGCCTCATATTTTAAATTATAAATATTCTGTTTTACCTAACTAGAATCATCTTCTTAGTATCTAAGAAACCTTCACATTCCAATTTATAGTAATAGAGTCCATTAACACCAACTTGATTAGCATCTAACACATAAGCATTATGACCTTTCTCACCATCAATTGAGATCACTCTAATTGTAGAACCAGTTGAATTTAATATTGTCAAAGTAACATCTGATTGCATTGCCAAATCAAAGCCAATCTCCGTTCTTTTCCTGAACGGGTTCGGCTCATTTTGATAGAGCTTATTCGTAAATTGAACATCTTGTGCTTCATTGAACCTTAATTCAACTTCATGCAGCTCGTATTCATTTCCAATATAAGCTTCATTTACAGTAACCTTACTCGTTAATTCGATCATTTCACTTACTAGACCAGATTTATCGGCAACAAACGAAATACTAAATAAATCTGTTCCTTTAGTAACATTTACTTTCTCAGCATCATTGTAACTCATCGTCACTAGGTCTTTATCAATTAAACCAATGTTGTTATCATCGATAGATATTGATTGACTAGATATATCAATAAAAGATAGACCTTCTAATTCCATACTAAACTGATATCCTCTTAGGTCGAAGTTCTCACTTGCAACAAAAGTTAATTCAATTTCATCTCCTTTGTTTACAAAGGCGTCATCAACAGTAAATCCAATTGATTGTAAATCTCTTGTTTGAACTTTCTGACCTACTATAAAATTAGGATCAGCGCTTCCATTTACATCACCAATCTTGACCGCAATGAAATCATTATCCAACTTATCTTCTTGTAATGATACGATATCAATATTTTCTTTTATTGGCCAAGGAGAATAGATATCATCAAATACTTGAGTTTTATCTACAAATCTCCAACTTTTATTAGTCGGAAGGTCAGTAATTATTCCAA
>CAXBGT010000168.1:0-12580 GCA_963975265.1 uncultured Saprospirales bacterium | reverse complement strand
GTTGTTGTTGTTGTTGTTGTTGTTGTTGTTGTTGTTGTTGTTGTTGTTGTTGTTTAGATGGCATTGGGAAGCTTAAAGATCGATATAGCGAATTGTAAATGAAGTCGCGATAGCAGGCCATCCAATAGCACAAGGATGATGCCAGCCATTAACGCTATTGAAAGAGATTGCTCCTTTTCGAAGCAATCTCCTAAAGTTAGTTGTTTTGTGTTAAGTCTTTTTTACTAAACCGATTATAGCTAATAAAACTACAGCGCCTAAGACCGCAGTAACAATACTTGCCAAGTTGAACCCGCCTGTTGCGGCACCTGATATGTCAAGTTGTTGAGCAATCCAACCACCCAAAAAACTGCCTACAATTCCTACGACGATATTGCCTCCTAATCCAAGACCATGTCCTTTTACAAAGACTCCTGCTAACCATCCGGCAACAGCACCTAATAGGATCCAAATTAAAATACTTTCAATAGACATAATTTAAATGTTTAACTAGTTGAAAAAATAGTTTATCGATCAATGCTATTCTGATTGTCAGAATACGGATAACTAAGCCTAATATAGAGAATACCACTATCTTATTGTAGAGAATTACTTAATAGTACGAGATTGTTTTTTTTTAATAAAGCAATGTGTTACATTTTAAGTAGTACTCATGTGCAGTAATTTCGAAATCTACTGCTAAACCAACCATAAATAATATGGAATAAAATTCCTAAAGTTCAAATATTAAAGTCAATCAGTTGTGAGCAATCGGAAGAATTACCAACAAAGTAAGCTAGATATTATTGTTTTCTGCTGATGTAAAAAGCAAACCGTAGATGAATGTATCAGTAAGACTTGATTTTTTGAATTTTCTATTCAAATTAATTGTTGATAATCAATAAGTTAGAGTTGAAAATTATAATAGTATTTAGCAATCTAAAAATGAAAGAAAGTGGATAAAATACTGGTTTTTTTAGTTTTTATTGTTGCATTGCTATCTATACATGCAGATTGTCCGACTTCGGATATTGTACTTACTTCACAAGCGGACATTGATGCATTTCCTTCCAATTATCCAGGATGTACCAATATGCTCCACCACGTTACCATTGAGGAAAGTGTAGCGGGAAAGATAGTCAATCTGAATGGACTTAGTCAACTTACTTCTATAGGTGGAGATTTCTTCATTCTCAACAATAGTGCGTTGACAGATCTAACAGGGCTAGGTAGTTTAATGAAAGTAAGGTTTTGGAATTAACCAAGAATCCAGTTTTGGCAGTATTTTTTACTAAAATGATGACATAATTGTGCAATGCTCGTCCATTCCGCATCTACCCAAATTTCAAGTCTATTATTATTATTATTATTATTATTATTATTGCAAACATCTGCTAAACGCTTAAATAGAGGCAATCGAACTACTAGTTTGGGAATAGCGACATTGATGAACATTGATGTAAGAGATTATAGTTGGAGGGAGGATGCTAATGACTTTGAATTTACGACTGGATTCATAGCACAAGCATTGAAAGAAGTTTATCCGAAAGCAGCAAGAATTGGAGGCCCCGACCCGAAGCTGAATCCTTGGCAGATTGCACCCACAAAACTTATTCCTTTAATAGTCAAGAGTACACAAGATCAACAAAAGGAGATTGAAAAGCTTCGTTCTGAGAATGAGGAATTAAGACAACGATTAGAAAGGCTTTAAAAAATGATGGGAGTTGAAAAACAATAAGCTGCAGTGCCTGCAATAGAATATGAAATAAGATCTTCCTATTCAAACAAAAAATTTGATTCACCTTCATTTACCCACCTTCTGAGTCTGCTTCCTTCTCAGCTTGTATTTGTTCTCTTGCCGTTTTTATTTGTTCTTGGGATGGAGGTGCTTTTTTTTGCATGCTTGCACCATCTGGCTCAAAACTCAACTTTGCAAAAATGGGAAAATGGTCAGAATCAATAGCCTTGCCTCGCTTCTTTTCTATCAATCTGAAATGCTCAGAAATAAAAATGTGATCCAGAGGCCACCTCATTAGGATGTTTTTTGCGTTAAATGTATTGTAGAAAGCTCGACCTTTCCGTGGATCTAACAGGCCGCTTATTTCTTGGAAATTATTGGTCGATTCAGACCAAGCTACATCATTAAAATCTCCTAATACCAAAACTGGATACTTAGAGTGCATGGATAAAAGTGCAATTTTCATCATCTCTGCATCACGATCTGAAGAGCTAGGATTATGTTGTGGCATTGGTGGCGTAGGGTGGATCGCATAGAGTTGTATAGTGTCGCCACTGGGTAAAGTAAACAGTGAATGAATGGAAGGTATGCTATCTTCTACCATAAATTTCACCTGGGGATTGATCAGCGGAAATTTAGAATAAAGTAACATTCCGTAAGTGTTGTCTAAGGGATATTCAGATTTATAGGTGTAGTCATTTTTAACTGCAGGTAGAATATTATTTAACCATTTTTCATCGGTTTCAGTAAAGAGTAGAATATCTGCTTTATTGGATTCAGTTGCTGCAAGTAATTTGTCTTTTTTATCATTTTTCTGTAGCACGTTAGCTGTGAATATACTAAAAGAAGACACTTGTTCATTTTGTGAACTTTCAAGAACTTCATAATTAGCGAATGGGGTGTAAGGATAGATTTTAGAAAGCTGGAATAAAAAGCAGGCTAAGATAACTCCAACAAATATGTAATCGTTCTTCTGATTAATGTCAAAGCGAATAAAGTAAGTAAGAAGTGCGATAAATGTCAAAACAGTCAATTGGAAATGCGGGAAATCAAAAACTCTGATCCACCAATAGTCAATCGCGATAAATGGAAGTAAAGTCAAGACAATAGCGATGCCTCCAAAGATTTGTAAAAAGGATTTAAGTTTCATGAGAGTTTTGAATTCATAGTTAAACAAACCACCGTAGATAATAGAAGTCTATCCAATCTTACTAATTTATTGGGATTGTGAGGATATCTAAAGTCTCGGCATATTAGTTACTTGTTATTACTCTATTTGGTTGAAAGTGTTCGTATTTGGTCACAATCATAATGTGAAGGGTAGGTGACCTATTTGTGCGTTTGTAGCAATTTCAATTGGTTTACTAAAAATAGTTCAGTTTTGATATAATCTACAGCTGTCTATCAGAGTTTCATTAATAGCTATTCTGTCGCAAAATGATGTAACGGTAGTCGGCATGAGGTGAAAAATGAAAGTCAGACTATCTTTTAAGTATATTGATGTCAATAATCAAAATCAAAAGATGAATCAGTTATTCTATTTATCAGTATTTCTTCTAACTTTTTCTTCTTGTAAATCTCAAACAGATAGCAAGTCAAAACAAAACATAGGCGGAGGTTGTGAGGGATGTGAAGCCATTTTTGAATACGGGGATAGAAAGCTAACATCATCGGATACTTTACCGAATTTTCTAAGCACAGAACCCAAGTTGAAAATTACTGGGACTGTTTACAAAAATGATGGTAAGGCTCCTGCCAAAGATGTTATCTTATATATTTATCAAACAAACAGAAAAGGAATTTACGAAACCATTGGAGACGAAAAGGGATGGGCAAGAAGACATGGATATATTCGAGGTTGGATTAAAACGGACATTGATGGAAGATATACTTTTTACACATTTCGACCTGCGGCATATCCAAATGGAAGGGAACCAGTGCATATTCATCTTACGATTAAAGAGCCGAATAAAAACGAATACTACGTTGATAATTACGTATTTGACGATGATCCGATGCTTACAAAAGAAGAAAGAAATAGCTTACGTAATCGTGCAGGTTCAGGAATAGCAAATCCGAAGATGATAAGCGATATTCTTACTATTGAACGTGATATTATTCTTGGTTTAAATATTCCGAATTATCAATAAGATGTTTCGTAGCGGACTCAATGAGTGTGATCATTTAAATGCTTATTTGATGGTTGCTAACCAATAAGCTTGTGATTTAATCATATTATTTAATCAAACGATTAATTAATATGATTAAATTGATATTTTATCCTTATACTTGCAACCAACAGTAGACTCAATCAGCATTCTTAATGGTAGAAAAGAACCAGGGAGCGGAGCAAAAAATAAAGGAAGCAGCTCGTGAGGTATTCCTCGCTAAAGGTTTTGATGCCACCAAAACGCGTGATATAGCAGAGGCTGCAGATCTTAATCTTGCTCTAATAAATTACTATTTTAGAAGTAAAAAGAAACTTTTTGATATCATTATGATGGAGACTTTGCAATCGTTTTCCTCAGGTGTATTAACAATTTTAAATGATGAAAAGACATCTCTAAAAGATAAGATTGCTTTATTTGTTGATCACTATATAGACCTTCTTACAAAAAATCAAAATGTAGCTCCATTCATCATAAATGCTGTTCGTGATAATCCAGAGGAATACCTTTCAAAACTTGGCGCATTGGAAAAAGCGAAGAGCTCTGTCTTTATTCGTCAATTTCAACAAGGTTTCATAAATGGAGAGATTCCGGCTATCAATCCTATTCATTTTTTATTAAACCTGATGGGTCTAATTGTATTCCCATTTATTGCACAGCCGATGATTTCTGTGGTTTCTGGTATTCCAAAAGATAATATTTTTGAAATGATCCAAGAAAGAAAGAGACTTATCCCTCTATGGGTAGAGTCAATGCTGATCGTTAGTTAATTTTTTTTGCCTATTTATTAATCAAATGATTAAAGCAAATGAATAAAATGTATTTGAAAAATAAAATATTGATAGCTGCATGTTTTATTTATGCTGGCATGTCATTAAATGCACAGAGTATAGCCTCAGGAACTAGTGTTATGAGAGCTAGCATTGATGATTGCTATGAGTGGTCAAGAGAGAATTTTCCTCTTATACATCAACTGGATATAGTAGACAAAGCCACGCACTATAATGTATCGAATGCATCAAATGGCAATCTCCCACAAATAAACCTGAACGGACAAGCATCTTACCAATCAGCAGTAACTAACTTTCCGATTGACCTGCCTAATGTGGAGGTGCCTACCGTAGGAAAAGATCAATATAAAATCTACGGAGAGGTATATCAACCGCTCACAAACTTTTCTAATGTCAAGACTTTAAAAAGACAGATAGAAATCAACGGAGAAATAGAAAAACAACAAGTAGAAGTTGACCTATACAAGCTAAAAGACCGGATCAATCAAACGTACTTCGGGATCCTACTTATATCTGAAAAAATAGAACAATTCGAAATAATCATATCGGACCTTGATAGTGCATTGGTGAAAGTAGAAGCAGCCATCAGTAACGGAACAGCTACATTAACAGACAAGAGTTTACTAAACGTAGAACGAATATCTATAATGCAACAAATAGATGAAAATAGATCAAATCGAAAGGCATTTTTGAGTATGCTTTCCATCCTCACGGGCAAAACGATATCAGAGACGACTGTTTTGGATAAGCCAAAAATACTTACAGGAACATCAGAAATAAGAAGACCTGAACTGCAGTTATTCAAGTTGCAAAATGACGCTATTGATATAAAATCTAAGCAACTGAGCAATCGGCTCTTGCCGAATCTTGGTCTGTTTGCACAGGGTGGATATGGAAGACCAGCACTAAATTTCTTGAGCAATGACTTTGACTTCTATTATATTGGTGGGGTGAAGTTCAATTGGAATATCTCTAATTACTATGGTCATAAAAACGCTAAGAAATTACTTCAGACTGTAAGTGATAAGATCTCTACACAACGAGAGACTTTTCTGCGCAATACAGAACTGAGTCAAGCACAACAATCTTCAGAAATATTAAAATATGAAGGCCTCGTTAAGACTGATAACAAAATCGTCAATCTGAGAGCTGATATTCTGAAAACAGCAAAGGTGCAATTGGATAATGGACTGATTACAACCATTGATTATGTCAAGTACTTAAATGACGTAAACAGAGCAAAACAAAACCTTCTTCTTCACGGAACTCAGTTGCTGTTAGCCCAACATAATTTAAAAATCACAACAGGAAACTAACCCAAAATAACATCAAGATTATGATCATTAAATCTAAAAAATCATTAATTCAAGTAGCGGTAGTAGTATTCTTAATCAGCGCTTGCGCCAATTCTGAAAAGGGGTATGATGCATCTGGGAGCTTTGAGGTCATAGAAAGGACCATAAGTGCTGAAGCTACAGGGAAGATCAAATCACTCAAAATAGAAGAAGGGCAATTGCTCATAGCTGGGGATACCATTGGAAGTATTGATGTGAGTAACTTGACAATCCAAAGCGAGCAAGTGAAATCTTCCATAAAAGCAATAAATCAAAAAACGAATAGTGCTTCTTCTCAGATATTAGTGCTCCAATCGCAATTGAAAACACAAGAAAGCCAAGTTGGCACAATGCAACAACAGATTACTAACATAAATAGCGAGGTGGAACGATTTCAAAAGCTAGTGGAAGCGAATGCCGTGCCTCAAAAGCAATTGGATGATCTTGTTGGGCAGAAGTTGGTACTACAAAAACAACTGGCATCAACCCAAACTCAATCAGGGGTCATCCAAGCTCAAATCGATGCAGCAAAGGCAAATGTGCATACTCAAAATAGAGCAATCCTCAGTGAAATAGAACCTAATAAAAAGAGATTAGCACTGATCGAAAAGCAAATCAAGGATGGTATTATCATCAATGAATACGATGGGACAGTTACCACTCAAATAGCATATGATGGTGAGTTTACCAGTATTGGTCGACCGATGTACAGAATTGCTGATCTATCTAATATCAATTTGCGTGCGTATGTGTCTGGGAATCAACTACCCTTGATAAAACTCAATCAAGAAGTGATCGTGAGAACGGACGATGGTAATGATGGATTCAAAGAGACTAAAGGGACTATTTCTTGGATAAGTAGTAAGGCGGAATTTACACCTAAGACGATTCAAACTAAGGACGAAAGAGCGAATCTTGTTTATGCTATCAAGATTAGGGTTGAAAATGATGGTACTTATAAGATGGGGATGTATGGGGAGGTGAGGTTTTGAGATTTAAGATTTGATTTGAAGAATAAGGTTAAGGTCAAAGAGTAAGATTTAAGATTTAAGTTGAAGTATTAGGAGTAGGATTATGATTTAAGTTAAAAATGATATTTATGATGAAGTTAATTTATTGTGAGTTTAATATGGTTTTGAGGAGGAAGGAGAGTCTATATGAAGTCTTCTACGGGAGTAGCATTGGTGACAAAAGCTTAATTATCAATTATTAATTATCAATTAAAATGGATGTAATTGTTGAAAATATTTCTAAGTCCTTTAATAAGGGGAAAGTAAAGGCTCTTAATGATGTTTCTTTTGCAGTGAAAAAAGGAGAACTGTTTGGTATTATTGGTCCAGATGGTGCTGGGAAAACTACCTTGTTTAGAATTTTGACTACACTATTGTTGGCGGATGATGGGACTGCTTCGGTTAATGGGTCTGATGTTATTGAAGACTACAAAGCGATAAGGAATAAGGTGGGATATATGCCTGGTAAATTCTCACTCTATCAAGATCTTACAGTAGAAGAAAACCTTACTTTTTTTGCATCCATTTTCAAAACAACAGTAGAAGAAAACTATAAACTGATTGAAGATATATATGTACAACTAGAGCCTTTTAAGAATCGAAGAGCGGGTAAATTATCTGGTGGAATGAAACAGAAATTGGCTTTATGCTGTGCATTGATTCATAGACCTGAAGTGCTTTTTTTGGATGAACCTACTACGGGGGTGGACGCTGTGTCTCGTAAGGAGTTTTGGGAAATGCTGAAGCGATTGAAGAAAGAAGGGATCACAATTTTAGTGTCAACTCCATATATGGATGAAGCCAACTTATGCGAGAGGATTGCGCTCATTCAAAAAGGAGAAATATTATCAATCGATACTCCAGTGGGGATTACAGAACAATATCCCGACCAACTATATGCTATAAAATCTGATAATATGAGCATGTTACTCAAAGATTTAAGAAAGAGTGTAAATGTGAAATCTGCATATTCTTTTGGGGAGTATCATCATATAGCATTTAGTGAAAATTTTGGAGACAATCCTCTGCAAACAAATTTGCTTGAGGCTAATAATCATACTAATTTTAAGATGATGCCCATCACTGCAACGGTCGAAGATTGTTTTATTCATTTGATGACAAAACCTGAAGTTGATGAAAACTGAAACAGTAATAAAAGCTGTGAATTTGACCAAAATGTTTGGTGACTTTACTGCGGTAGATAATATCTGTTTTGAGGTGTACAAAGGAGAGATATTTGGGTTTTTAGGAGCGAATGGTGCTGGCAAAACTACGGCGATGAGAATGCTCTGCGGTTTGTCTAAACCCAGTTCGGGTGAAGCGAGTATTGCAGGCTTTGATGTGTACCGTGAAACAGAAAAAATCAAGTCAAATATTGGCTATATGAGTCAAAAATTCTCTCTTTATGAAGACTTGACCATTGCAGAGAATATCAACTTCTTTGGTGGCATTTATGGCTTGTCAGATAAAGAACTTAGAGAGCAATCGGAGTCATTAATTGAAAAATTAGATCTTAGAAAAAATGCGAATAAGTTGGTTGGAGAATTGCCTTTAGGCTGGAAACAGAAATTGGCTTTTTCGGTGGCCATCATACATAAACCTTCTATTGTATTTCTTGATGAGCCTACAGGTGGAGTGGATCCTATCACAAGGAGGCAGTTTTGGGATATGATTTATGATGCTGCTGCAGGTGGGATTACCGTATTCATAACAACGCACTATATGGACGAAGCGGAGTATTGTAATCGGGTATCGATGATGGTAGATGGTAAGATAGCGGCCCTGGATTCGCCTGCTAATTTGAAAGAACAATGTAGTGCGGCAACCATGGATGATGTGTTTTATCAATTGGCTCGAAAAGCTAAGCGGAGTTGACTTGACTTAATTGATAATTGAGCACTGATAGTTGACAATTGATTTTTAACTAAAATAAAATGGAGCAGTTAATAATATTTATAAAGAAGGAATTTAAGCATGTTTTTCGGGACAATAAGACTCTTCTGATGTTATTCGGTTTGCCGATAGCTCAGATCATACTGTTTGGATTTGCATTGACCAATGAAATTAAAAATTCTAAAATAGTTGTTTGTGATTATGCTCAGGATATTTCTTCTATCCAAATCACAGAAAGAATATCAACTTCTAAGAACTTTGAGATCAAGAAAACTATTTTTGACAAAGAGCAAATAGAAGCGTCCTTCCAGGAAGGTGATGTCAAATTAGTCGTTGTGTTTCCAGCGAACTTCCACAAAGACCTATATCATTTTAACATTGCACAAATCCAAGTTATTGCTGATGCTTCAGATCCCAATACAGCGGCAACGCTAACGAGCTATATTAATAACATTGTCAAAGGGTACCAACAAGAATTAAATGCGCCCTCGATTGGGTCAATTAAGATCGTTCCAGAGATTAGGATGCTTTATAATCCTGAACTGAAAGGATCAACCAACTTCGTACCCGGAGTAATGGCATTGGTCTTATTGTTGGTTTGCGTATTGATGACTTCCGTTTCTATAGTGAAAGAGAAAGAAAAAGGAACCATGGAAGTGTTGCTGGTTTCTCCTATGAATCCATTTACTGTAATCATCGCCAAAGCCATCCCCTATTTTTTCCTCTCCTTGATAAATCTTACTGTCATCCTAGTGATGAGTATTTATCTATTGGATATGCCTATGAACGGGAGTATGTTATTACTCTATTTTGTAAGCGGCATATTGATCCTGTGTGCCTTGTCTTTGGGGTTATTAATTTCTAATGTTACCAAAACTCAAGAAACCGCCATGCTTATTACATTGATGGGCATGCTTCTTCCTGTGATTATGTTTTCTGGGTTTATGTTTCCGTTGGAAAATATGCCAGCACCCTTGCAAATAGTTGCAAATATCGTCCCTTCAAAATGGTACTATATTATCGTGAAGTCAATAATGATAAAGGGCTTAGGGATAATGAGTATTTGGAAAGAAGTACTTATCCTTTCGCTTATGACTACAGGGTTGTTAATCGTAAGTCTTAAAAATTTCAACATCAGATTACAATGAGACCATTAAAATTTTTACTTAAAAAGGAATTTAAACAGATATTTAGGAACAAAGCATTACTTCCTATGATATTTGTCATGCCACTTCTGCAGTTGTTGATTATGCCCCTTGCAGCTGATTATGAAGTGAAGAATATCAACATTTCAATTGTAGACAATGATCAGTCTTCTTATTCCAAAGAATTGACTTCAAAAATATTGGCTTCAGGTTATTTTCAGTTGTCAGGATATACGCATTCATTTGATGAGTCATTCAAATTAATTGAGTCAGATGAAGCGGATTTGATTTTAGAAATACCGCATAATTTTGAGAAGAATTTATCTCGAAATGGTTTTGAAAAGCTATTTATCGCTGTGAATGCTATTAATGGAACAAAAGCTGGTTTAGGGGGCTCCTACCTTAATTCAATCATTTCAGATTTTAATCAAAATATAAGTGTAAAATTATCTAGGAACTCCCCAAATCTAGAATTTAAAAGCATTGAAGTCGCTTCACTAAATTGGTACAATCCATATATGAATTACAAAATATTTATGGTGCCAGCTCTCCTTGCAATTATTGTAACTATGATAGGAGTTTACATGTGTGGGCTGAATATAGTAAAAGAAAAGGAGGTAGGAACCATAGAACAAATCAATGTGTCGCCTATCAAAAAGCATCATTATATTTTAGGCAAACTCATTCCGTTTTGGATTATTGGAATCGCAGTATTCAGCATTGGATTTTTTGTCATTTCTTGGCTAGTCTATGGGATTATTCCTCTTGGTAATTTATTTCTCCTTTATGCTTATTTGGGTCTGTTCCTTGTGGCCCTTCTTGGATTCGGATTGCTTATATCTACCTATTCAGAAACACAGCAACAAGCGATGTCCGTTTCTTTTTTCTTTATGATGATATTCATCCTCATGAGTGGCTTGTTTACATCCATAGATGCAATGCCAGATTGGGCACAGAAGATTGCCTATATTAATCCAGTAACCTACTTCATAGATGTCATAAGAATGGTGGTGCTCAAGGGTAGTGGATTAGGAGATATTACCAAGCACATATTTATTATGATCGGTTTTGCGATTCTATTTAATACTTGGGCGATCGTGAATTATCGTAAGACCACTTAGTTTTGAAATACATAGGTCTTGATAGTCTTACGTTAGATTACAACTAAGATCAATTATAAAATTAGCCAGGTATATTCGTTAATATCCAGATAGTACTCGTTTAACCACAGGTAATTGTTTTGAGATGGGGAATATGGATCTTGTTGATTTTTGTTGGATTGTATAGCAAAGATATATGGGAATTGGTTGTTTCTAAGCACCACACAAAGACAAATTGGGTGACGTAAGAAGGAATTCGAGTGATAGAATGAACTTTAGATTAGAAGATGGAAATATTAAAAGTGATATTAATGAAAGCTTAGTCGTCAAAGACTTAATAGAGAAGATGGATGGCGTTGATATAGGTGAAGTAAATAAAATTTTAGAAAGGATAGTGAAAAATCAACCATTTATCATGTACATGCTGATCAATTGGTAGACTTGTTTGCAAAGATAGAGCAATAGTGCATTTCAAAAATAAAATCTGTAAATTCGGAATTAATTTTATTGAAATAGTGATTTTTATTAGACCAAGCTTGAAAGCTCAAATGTGAAATAATGAAAATAAATATTAAGGCGATCTTTTTCTGTACTTGGTTCGTAGTCCCAACTTTCGGACAACAATGTTTTGTTTGTTCTGATACATTACCAGGTACAATTTTCTGTGATGATTTTGAATCTACATCCCCGTTATCAGATCGTTATTTTGAATATGGTGATGCAAATGGAGGTTTTGTTCCGATGGCTGGTATTGGACGAGATGGCAGCACAGGGATGCGCGTCAAATGGCAAGCTGGTCAGGTAGGTGCAGGTGGTTTTAAAAAATCTTTGGGCAGAACTCCTGACAATTACATTGGCAATCATGCTGTGAACCCAACAACGGATTATGATGAAATCTATTGGCGAATTGATCTGCGCACACAGTTAGGTTGGCAAGGAGGAGGAGCTGATAAGTTAACGCGAGCTACAACTTTAGCAAATAGTAATTGGGCGCAGGGTATGATAGCACATATATGGTCAGCAGGGACTGATAATGAATTTTTAGTGATAGATCCAGCCAGTGGTATTGATACAGACGGTAATCTGGTTACTACGAGTTACAATGACTTTGCAAATCTTCGTTGGCTCGGCGCAAAAGTAGGAAATATTGATTTGTTCAGCACTGAAAATTCAGACAAATGGTATTGTATCGAAGCCCATGCAAAAATAAATACAATCGGTACTAATGATGGTATATTGGAGTTTTGGATTAACGATACGCTGCAAGCAGGATCTTACAACTTAAATTGGCATGGCGACTGGAATGCTGACTCATTGAATTATTTTATTAATGCTATTTTTATTGAAAATGCTAGTGGAGAACGATTTAAGTTACAGTTTAAGAACATCGCAGGTGCAAGAGCAATGGCAAGACATGTAGCA
>CAXBGT010000167.1:0-12602 GCA_963975265.1 uncultured Saprospirales bacterium | reverse complement strand
GCCGAAATACGGATTCGATAGGGTAGTGATGTTATCAGGAGACAAAGACTCTATCACACAAAGTATAGCCAAAGAGCTAGGAATAAAATATGCAAAAGGAGGATTATTGCCCGCAGACAAATTAAATAAAGTAGAGGAACTTAAGGCTAAAGGTGCGAAAGTTTTATTCATAGGAGATGGTGTAAATGATGCCCCTGTGCTAGCAGCGAGTGATATAGGTGTAGCGATGGGAGCGATGGGCAGCGATGTTGCCATAGAAACGGCAGACATCATAATACAGACAGATGAACCCTCGAAGATATTGACGGCAGTAAATATTTCGAAGGCTACTCAAAAGATCATTTGGCAAAATATATCCATGGCTTTTGGTGTGAAGGTCATTGTACTTACTCTAGGAGCATTTGGGATGGCTACCATGTGGGAGGCAGTATTTGCGGATGTTGGCGTGGCTTTATTGGCCATACTGAATGCGGTACGAATACAAGGGAAAAACTATCATCTTAAATCTCAGTAAATGAATATACAAATTTCATATTGATTCTTTCAGCAATAGATCATCTAGCAATTAGTCTTAATATCTCCTCTTAGAAAAATGCAAAATGTTATACACACGTTAACAAATTTATAAACAACTATATAAACAACAATAAAATATTAATACGTACCTTTAACATCTAAACAATAATCGCATTTGAATATTTTTAGGAGAATATTATCCTTGTTTCTGTTATCGATCTATGTACTTTCAGGTGCGCATGGAGCGATAGTTCAATGTGAAGATAGTAATCATCAACATGAAAAACATAATCATGAACATTCGCATGATCATCATGAAGGAAATGATGAGATTTCAGTTTCTCATAGCATAATTCATTCTGTAGTACATTTCATTGAGCATCTTGCACATGATCATGATAATTGTATCAAGGTTTTAGTTGTAGATAACGATAATTCAAACAATTACAATTCTGATATTGCTGCATTTAGGTCTGAATGTAAGCGAATCTTAACCTTTACCATAAAAAACTACCCAAACAGCAAAAGGAATGGGTATTCTAGTGTTTACCTTGTTCATTCCTCTTTGCGAGGCCCTCCTGCTATTGTATAATTAAGGCTTTTCTTATTTCTTTTTGTATCCTTGAATATTGTCGAGTGATACTCCTATTAATTATTACACAAGCAATTAAATGAATAAATTACTATATCTTATTTTAGGTATCTGTCTAGTTACAGGTTTTATAAGTTGTCAAGATCATGGCCCAGAAGGTCACAGTCATGATGGCGAAGATGCACATGCACTTGAAGTTGAATATCCGACCGTATCATTTACGGCATGGACTGATAAGACGGAATTATTCGTTGAGTATCCAGTACTTACTGTTGGTAAATCTTCTAGATTTGCTGCTCACTTTTCATCCATGCAAAACTTTAAACCTATATCGGAAGGAGTTTGCAGGGTTGAGCTATTACAAAATGGTATTTCTGTTGCTATTGCGGAAGTGAAAAATCCTAACTCACCAGGAATATTCTTACCTGAGATGACACCCTCCAAATCAGGAAAATGCGATCTTGTTTTTTATTTAGACAATGAAAATGTATCGGATACAATAGTTATCAAAGATGTAAGCGTATACGAGTCAGAACAAGACGCTTTACAAAACTTTCGTGCGGATGATGACGATGGACACGTAGCTTTTTCAAAAGAACAAGCTTGGAAGGTAGATTTTGCTCTAGCTCCAGTTAAATGGGAGTCAATCCCAAATATAATACACACGTCAGGTGAAGTGCTTCCCATTGAAAGTGATGAAGTATCAATTTCCGCCTCAACAAGCGGAATTGTAATATTCAAAAATAGTAGCTTAATAGAAGGGCAAAATATAGGCAAGGGCACTTCGTTATTTGTAGTCAACAATGATCAAATGATTTCGTCCAACTTATCTGAAAAGTATGCGGTCTTGAAGGCTAACTTATTGCAAAGTCAGAAAAATATAGATAGGTCCAAAGAGCTTGTATCCAAAGGCATAATTTCACAGAAAGAATATGATGAGCGAAATCGGCAGTACGAAGTTGATCTTGCAAGTTATCAGACCATGACAAAGAATTATAGTTCTGGTGGTATGACCTTAAAAGCTCCGATAGCTGGGATATTGAAAAATCTTCATGTGGTTAATGGCCAGTATGTCTCGGAAGGACAATCTATAGCTACTATTTCAAAAAATAAACACTTATTGATAGAGGCTGAAGTATCGCAAAAACATTTTAAAGATCTACCAAAGGTTGTCTCGGCAAATATCAAATTACCATGGAGAGATGATGTAGTTAGCATTGATAACTATAATGGGAAATTGGTGACAACTGCCCTTACTTCAAAGGATCATTACATACCCGTATTATTCAAGATTGATAATAAGGGTGATATAGTACCTGGCACATTCCTAGAGATCTATCTGAAGACCAGTGATGAAAAACAAGAACTTGTGATCCCTCGAAGTGCATTACTTCAAGAGTATGATATGTATTTTGTCTACATCATGATTGCAGGAGAATCTTTTGAGAAGCGACATATTACAATAGGTATTGATGATGGTAAAAAGGTGCAAGTTCTGTCTGGTTTAGAAGAAAATGAAATGGTGGTGACTGCAGGAGTTTACGCCATCAAAATGGCATCAATGTCATCGTCTATTCCTGCTCATGGTCACGAGCATTAAGTCGTTTCGTCCAACTATTCATATTCAAATATCAATAAAATGAACAATAATATAGTCATGCTGTATTGCCTTTTTATGGCATATGCTTTAGGTAGCTCAGCACAACAATATATACCGATTACAATAGACAATGCGATAGAAATTGCATTGCAGCAAGATCCATCCATGCTATTGGCTGATTTGAAAGTGTCTCAAAACGACAACCTTTCTGTAGCGGGTGTCCCAAATCAACCTACTCAAATATTTATTTCTGGCGAAGAGTTTAATTTCGAAGGAATATCAGGAGTACAGAGCTTGAATATCCAACAAACCTTCAATATGCCTCAGGTATCAAAGTCTTACAAGGATTACTATAAGGCACAAATGGTAAAATCTAGTCAACTAAAAGAGCTAACAAGAATAGATATAATTCGAAGTGTGGAGCTTGCCTATTATCGATTGGTCATTACCAAAAAGGAATTAGCTCTTAGCAAAGAGACAGAGGATATCTATAATGCTTTCTATGAGAGATCAAAAGAAGCATTTGAGAGTGGTGAAAGTAATAAGTCACCCTTGTTATCAGCTAACACTTTACTGAAAAAAGCAAGACTCAACATAGATCACGCATCACATGAATCAGAAATCGCGCTTGAATTATTTAACATGTGGCTGGGTAATGAAGGTAAATATGACGCGGTAATTATGGAAGATTCCAATTTGGAAAATAACCCTCTTAACAATGCCACTCTTAATCCTCATCTAAGGATTTATCTATATGAAAGAGAAATAATTCAACAAAACATTGAAGTGCAAAAGAGCAAGCTACTTCCTCAACTAAATACTGGTCTTAAACTACAGTCAGTGAATGGAAACCTATTGTTCTTTGGATATCAAATAGGAGTAAATGTGCCTTTGTTCAGAGGTGCATATAAAAGACAAGTGGAAGCTGCAAAAGTTGGACTGGATATAGTCGATGCAGAAAGGGAGATAAAAGAAAGAGAGATCAGTAGGAGAGCATTAAAGCTCAATGGACATCTGAATCATTTAGTTGAAAAAATTGAATTTTATGATACGGAATTATTGCCATCTGTAAATGAGCAAGTTGCGCTAATGGAAGAAGCCTATCAACAGGGTGAGGGAAGCTATGTAGAATATATGATGAGTTTAGAAAGTCGCAACAACCTGAAAACCGAAAGGCTGAAAATGGTAGAGGAGTTCTTTATTAATTCTGCTGAATTAAAATATTGGACAGAAGTCAAATAATCACATCACCATCAAAAATCAAGAAAAATGCTAAATTATCTAATAAATTTTAGTTTAAAGAATAGGATGATTGTGATCGCTGGCTTCACCTTAGTCCTTATATATGGAACATACGTAGCTCATAATATGGATGTGGATGTATTTCCAGATTTAACAGCTCCGACGGTTACAGTGCTTACGGAGGCACATGGAATGGCTACTGAAGAGGTAGAAAAATTAGTGAGTTTTCCATTAGAATCTTCCTTAAATGGGTCTCCTAATATCAGAAGAATTAGATCTTCCTCCGCAATGGGAATTTCTATCGTTTGGGTGGAGTTCGAATGGGGAACAGATATCTACCGAGCGAGACAAATAGTTGCAGAAAAGTTAGTTTCTGCCAAGAGCAAATTGCCGCAAGGAGTTGGAAGTCCTACCTTAGCTCCTGTATCTTCTATCATGGGAGAAATAATGATGATAGGCCTCAGCTCTGATAATGTAAAAAATAGTGAACTCAGAACCATTGCCGACTGGAACCTAAGACCGCAATTATTGGCTACTAGTGGTGTAGCTCAAGTTGTAAATATAGGAGGCGGTTATAAACAATATCAAATACATGCTTCTCCTGACAAAATGAAATACTATGGAGTTTCACTCTCAGAACTAGAAAATGCTGCAAAAGCATCCTCAGTTAATGCTTCTGGTGGGTTCATCAATGAGTATGGAACTCAATATACCATCCAAGGCCAAGGAAGAACAAATTCAATAGACGAAATTGGATTGTCGTTGGTCAAAATGAATGGGACAAAACCTATTCGAATTAATGACGTTGCGGATGTGAAAATTGGTGCTGCACCCAAAATTGGTGATGCGACGATTATGAAAGAGCCATCTGTGATCATGACTGTAATGAAACAGCCCAATGCCAATACAATAAAACTAACGGCGTCCATCGATCTTATATTAGATGGTATCGAAAAGCAGCTGCCTCAAGGAGTGGTGATGAATAGACATATTTTTAGACAAACAGATTTTATTCAAGCTTCTATCAATAATTTACAATCCACCTTATTCGAAGGGGCCATTTTCGTTTGTATTATACTTTTTCTGTTTTTATTAAACTGGAGGACAACGATCATATCATTAGTTGCTATTCCAGTTGCTTTGGTAGTGACTATTATTATCATGAAACTTCTCGGATTCACGATCAATACAATGAGCTTAGGGGGAATGGCAATTGCGATTGGCGCCTTGGTCGACGATGCCATTATTGATGTTGAAAATATTTACAAAAGACTAAGGGAGAATGTCATAAAACCTAAGATTGACCAAATTGCTAGTTTGAAAATAATATATCAAGCGTCAAGTGAAATTAGAAATTCGATATTGATTGCCACCTTGATTATTATAGCCTCATTTATTCCATTATTCTTTTTAAGTGGCATGGAAGGTAGATTACTTAAGCCATTAGGCGTATCATTTATTATTGCAATTTTTACTTCTCTGTTTGTAGCGGTTACATTAACTCCCGTAATGAGTAGTTACTTACTTACAAATGAGAAGCGATTGAAAAAGCAATCCAATGGAAGTTTCATTGAAAGAAAAGCGACTTCACTATATAGGAAAGTATTGGTATCAGTGCTCAAATTTCCCAAAACCATCATAGGTAGTGCCATTGTTTTATTTCTTATATCTGTAGTATTATTAACTGGATTAGGGAGAAGTTTTTTACCTGAGTTTAATGAAGGGTCATTGGTCATTAGTGTTGTTACTCCGCCAGGTACTTCATTAGAAGAGTCCAATAAAACTGGTGAATTAGTAGAGGACCTTTTACTCGAAATGCCTGAGGTGGATGCCACTGCAAGAAGGACAGGAAGGGCAGAGATGGATGAGCATGCACAGGGCATAAATTCTTCTGAGGTAGAAGTACCATTTAATCTTAAAGAAAGATCAGTTGAAGAATTCTTCGAGGCACTCCGGTCGAAGTTAGCCATAGTTCCTGGTGCAAATATTACGATAGGACAACCAATAGCACATAGGATAGATCATATGTTATCCGGGACCAGGGCGAATATTGCTATAAAGTTATTTGGAGAGGACCTTAATCGTTTATTTACGACGGGGAATGATATAAAAAGGGCGATAGAAGGAATAGAGGGTTTAGTAGATATAAGTGTAGAGCAACAAACGGAAGTCCCTCAGCTTAGCATCGTACCTAATCGGATCATGCTGGCCAAATATGGTATCAAGATGAGTGAATTTTCAGATTTTGTAGATGTAGCATTAGCTGGCGAACCCGTAGGTCAAATATTCGAAGGGCAAAGAAATTATGACTTAGTATTGAGATATGCCGATGCTGATAGAGAAAGTAGTAAGGCTATAAAAAACACATTGATCGATACCTATGATGGAAAGAAAATACCGTTATCGTATGTTGCAGATGTGAAGATAACCGGGAGTCCATATTCGGTAAGCCGAGAAAATGTGCAACGAAAGATTGTTGTTTCGGGAAATGTTGCAGGTAGAGATTTAAGAAGTGTAGTAAACGACATCAAAAGTAATGTAAGTAGTCAAATACAATTACCTGAAGGATATAGAATCGAATATGGTGGTCAATTTGAAAGTGAAGAAAAAGCCACAAGGTTGTTATTGCTTTCTTCAATCGGAGCTATTCTATTTATCCTTCTATTGCTCTTTGCAGAATTTTCAGATTTTAGATTATCCGCTATCGTATTGATCAATCTTCCCCTAGCATTAATTGGAGGGATTGTTATTGTCTATTTTACAAGTGGAATTATCTCCATAGCTTCTACGATTGGTTTTATTAGTCTATTTGGAATTGCAGCTCGTAATGGAATATTGCTAGTCAGTAGGTATCAGGTTTTGCTTGATGAAGGCAAGAATCTAGTGGATACAATTGTAGAGGGGTCAATAGACAGGCTTAATCCTATTCTGATGACCGCGCTAACCACAGGATTAGCATTAATACCATTAGCTATTGCCGGAAGTAAAGCTGGAAACGAAATACAAAGCCCGATGGCTATAGTCATATTGGGAGGGTTAGTTAGTGCTACCTTACTCAATCTACTCGTGATTCCAGCTGTTTTTAGCTTGAGGAAAGTCTAGCATTGTAAGTTTAGTAAGGAGATTTGAAGATCAGGTCTCCTACTTAAGCAATATATTTGAATACACTTCTAAAATATTTGAAACTGTTTAGGATTCTTAGATAGATGATGCAAATCACTTCATGGAGGTGTCTACTGACAGCGGCTATGCTTAAGATCCTTTACTTTTCAATCTAAACCTTAGTACTTGAACATAAAACTTAGACGAAGCTCTTGAATTTAATCATAATACTTACACTTATGGAATCACAACCCCCATTTCCCATGAATACAAGGTCATTATTAATCAAGCAATCATCAATTACTTGCAATAAACAGGCGAGAATAGTCAGTATCTTTAACCCAAAATATATCAAATGAAACACACATATAATGTAGACGGCATGACTTGCCAAAACTGCAAAGCAGATGTTACGAATACTCTAAAAGGCATTGATGGAATTACCTCTGTTGATGTAGATCTAGATGAAAAAGAGGCTACGATCGTCATGGATTACCATATAGAAACCAGCACACTTCGGAGTCAGCTTTCAGAAAAGTACACCATATCAGAGAAGAATGTGAATATGCCATCTACTGGTGCAGTGGTGGAAGAAAAGTCCAAGTTTTCACAGCTCAAGCCTTTATTTTTGATCTTGTCATACATTACTGTAGCAAGTGTATTGATACATATGCAGGATTGGAAAATCGGACAGATGATGATAGATTTCATGGGTCTTTTCTTTATCGTATTTAGCTTTTTTAAGATGTTGGATTTGAATGGATTTGCAATGTCATTTTCTATGTATGATCCTATTGCTAAGCGATTACCATTCTATGCTAAAATTTATCCTTTTATTGAGACTGTTCTTGGTTTGATGCTATTGATGAGGTTCAATGTTGATATTGCCTTGTGGGCTACAATAGTAATACTCGGATTTACTACTTATGGAGTTACCAAAACGCTACTTTCCAAAAGAACCATCAAGTGTGCATGTCTTGGTACGGCATTAGACCTGCCTATGACAGAAGCTACTTTTATCGAAAACACGTTGATGATAAGCATGTCAGTAGTAATGCTTTTGCTGTAATTCAGAAGTCAAAATAAGTCAAAACGAAATCAGAAAACATCATAAATAAGCTTTTTGCTGCCCAAACATCCTAGATCATATGGCAGTTAGATAACTATTCTCATCCAGCTTAATCGCCTGATGTGGCAAATAATTTATTAGTAATCAAAAGCTTAATGTAATGAATGATTTAATGAAGAAATGTATAGAAGCTTGTCAACAATGTTTAGTGGACTGTAAAATCTGCTTAACTAAGATGGCAGGTCAAGAGAGCATGAATGATTGTCCCTTATGTTGTGTGCAATGCATAGATGCTGTTAACGCAAGTCTCAATTTTATGCTTGCTGAAAGTAAATGGTCAAAGGAGTATTGCGAACTTTGTGCTGAAATATGTGAATACTGTGCAGATCAATGTGAAAAGCATGATCATGAGCATTGCAAGAAATGTGCAGAGTCATGTAGAGCTTGTGCCGATGCTTGTAGAAAAATGGCAGCATAAACCAAAGTATACATTAACTAACCAAGAGGATGAGTCTTGAGTAATTGAGGCTTATCCTCTCTACTTCCAGTATTAAATCAAATTCACATCAAAAAACAACTAAAATTTCGACGGATGGAAAATCAAAAATCAAACTACGGTAAATTTTTTGCGATGCTAGCGGTGTCTTTTTTTGTGATGTACGGAGTCATGTTTCTCAATGTTGATAAATTTGATCACGTTTATACTAGTCTGACTCGTACTTATATGACTGTATTAATGATCGCTCCTATGGCATTACTAAAGATCGCCTTTATGTGGAGTATGTACAAGGATAAAAAGAAAAACTATGCAATCGTCACTGGTGCTGTGTTGGTATTCTTCGGGACTTTATTTTTATTGAGAACTCAAGAGCCAATAGGTGATGCGCAATGGATGGAAGCCATGATTCCCCACCACTCATCAGCGATAATGACGAGTAGCCAAGCAGATTTTACTGATCCTGAAGTTCAGAAATTAGCGGATGATATTATAAAGGCTCAAGTAAAGGAGATAGCTGAAATGAAAGCAATGCTGGTTCGATTAGATAAGTGATAAATTTATCAAAATAAGGCAAACTAGATATTGCTACTACCTCTTATCTTTAATCTTAGAAAAATGTCTGATGAATGATATTTTTCTATCAAAACATTTAACTTATGAAAACAACTTTACAATTCATTTTCCTATTGCTATGCACATTCGCAACTACAGCTCAAAGCACAGTAAATATTCAAATCAATCACCTCCTTGATGGAGAGGAGTTTGAAAATGAAGTTAATTCTAAAAATGATCTAGGAAATGATTTCATGATTGATAGGTTACAATACTATTTGTCTGGGTTTTCAATAACGCATGATGGAGGTCAGGTGACCCAGGTAGAAGAACTTTATGTACTAGTTAGCCTTTTGGAATCTACTGATCCAACGGTCATCGAACTGGGAGAATATGACATTGTTAATCTTGAGGCTGTAAATTTTTATTTTGGAGTCGACTCGGAGGCAAATCATGCAGATCCGTCTTTACTTCATCCGAGCCATCCATTAGCACCAAAGTTTCCATCAATGCATTGGGGTTGGGCAGCTGGTTATAGGTTTATAGCCCTCGAAGGCCAAAGTGGTCCTAACGTAGATCAGGAACTGCAATTTCACTGTATAGGAGACGAATTTTATAGGCAAATGGAATATCCTGTTTCAATGAGTGGCGAATCTTCATTTACTGTCGAAGTAGATGCAGAATATAAAAACTTATTAGAAGGAATCGACATTAGCGGAGGCCTTATTTTACATGGAAATCTTGGTGAAATAAAAACATTGGCAACAAATCTGAGAGAAAAAGTATTTTCGACTCCTGAAATTACTGGTACCACCGACAGTGAATTGATCAAATCATTAGAAATATATCCAAATCCAGTATCTGATGGTCAATTGAACGTGAGATTAGAAACGTCAGTGTCAAATAATATTATTAGAGTACAGGATGCGTTTGGAAGAATTGTATATAGTGGAATTCAATCATTAAATACTCAAATAGATGTTCTTATTCCAGGCATCTACTTCCTATCCATTGAAGATAACACTGGGAAAAAGCTAGCGACTAGAAAAGTAGTAGTTCAATAATAATTTGAAATTAAAGTTCTGCTATATAATCTTAATTGGCTTATTGGCTAGCTCATGTGCTAAAGAAATAGAAAGCACAGAGATCGGTAAGTTGAAAATTATGGAGGTGCCGAAGGGCTTTCCAGAAATAGAGCATCCAGAAGGGAATGAATATACGTCCGAAAGATGGGAGCTTGGTAAGCAATTATTTTATGATCCTATTTTATCGAAAGATGGTTCTATAAGTTGTGCTTCTTGTCATGATCCTTCACTTGCTTTTTCTGATAATGAATCTGTCAGTATCGGTTCAGGTGGATTAGTAGGAACTAGAAATGCACCAAGCCTAGCAAATGTTGCATACCATCCATACTACACAAGAGAGGGGGGATTACCCACGTTAGAAATGCAAATACTCGTTCCTATACAGGAACACAATGAATTTAACAACAACATAGTACTAATTGCGGATACGTTAGCAAAGATTCCAGCCTACGTTCAAATGGCAAAATCCGCTTACGATAGAGAACTAGGTGCATTTGTAATCACAAGAGCATTGTCTCAATTCGAAAGAAGTATGATAAGTGGGCAAAGTCAATATGATTTAGAATATAATTATGGAATAGAAGGCTCTATTTCAGAAGCAGCTGTCAGAGGGAAGATTTTATTCGAAAGTGAAAGAACATCTTGTGGAACTTGTCATTCTGGTTTTAATTTCACAAACTATAGTTTTCAGAATAATGGGCTATATGATGTCTATCCCGATAATGGTAGAGAAAGACTCACACAGGATCCGAATGATAGAGCACTGTTCAAAGTTCCTTCATTGCGTAATGTTGAGGTGACAGGCCCTTACATGCATGACGGTTCGATCAAAACTTTGACTGAGGTAATAGAACATTATAATAACGGAGGAAGGAATCATAGTAATAAAAGCAGCCTAATAGAACCGATGGGTCTAAAAGATTCAGAAAAGACAGATCTATTGGCTTTTCTAGAATCCCTAACCGATCAGAATTTTTTAACAAACAAGAATCTCTCGAATGAATAAATATACTGTAATACTGATCATAGGGCTAATAGTTTGCATCACACTATCCTGTAGTGACGATCCAATCATAGACCCACCGACGGAGGAGGAAATATTGCAGGACACAACCATGTATAAACTGGTTTATGGAGCTTTACCCGCGCCTAATTTGCCAGAAGATAATACTATGACAGAACAAGGTGTAGAGCTAGGTCGAATGCTCTTTTATGAAAAATTGTTGTCCAAAGACGGTACGCAAACTTGTGCTAGCTGTCATAGACAGGAGCATGGATTTAGTGATTCAACAAGATTTTCTATAGGTGTAGAAGGACTGCCAGGAAAGCGACAAGCAATGTCTGTTTTTAATATGGCCTGGAATAGCAATGAATTCTTTTGGGATGGAAGAGCCCATCTATTAAGAGATCAAGCAATATTACCAATTCAGGACGAGCTAGAAATGAATGAGACACTAGAAAATGTATTGACAAAGCTGAATGATACCAAGATATATCGAGATCAATTCACTAGAGTGTATGGCGATGATGATATCACAATAGATAAAATGGCATTAGCCATGGAGCAGTTTATGTTAAGTATTGTTTCCTATGATTCTAAATTTGATCAATGGAAAGCGGGTACTACAGAGCTTACTGAAAGTGAAGAAAGGGGACGATTACTATTCGAAACAGAGTACAATCCATTCTTTCCAGAGTTCTCAGGAGCAGACTGTGCTCACTGCCATGGTGGTGCAAATTTTGAAAATGATCTTTATATGAATAATGGCCTTGATGAAGACAGTAATTTTGTAGATATCGGCAGAGAGGCTGTGTCCAATGATCCAATGGATAGAGCAAGATTCAAAGTGCCAACATTAAGAAACATAGAGCTTACAGCCCCTTATATGCACGATGGTAGATTTTCGACCTTAGAAGAGGTTGTGGATCATTATAATGAAGGTATCCATCCTTCTAGTACGGTTGATGAAGCGATCCTGGCTACAAGTGAAACAGGGTTATTCCTGACAGAGATCGACAAGGTTGATTTGGTTAATTTCTTGAAGACACTGACGGATGATTCATTTGTCAATGATCAACGATATACGGATCCGTTTTAGGTACTGTTTTCGTTTATTAAGTTTTAAGATTTTGGTTTAAGTTTAAGTTTAAGATTGAAGTTCAAGTTTTAAGTGTTTAAGATCTAAGATACAGACGAATTAAAAAGTTGATACTTGAACCATGGATTTGCTTGCTTACGTTTTTGAAGAGACTGGAGAAGAGGAACTTGGAGGACTAGCGTTTAGAATATCGTCGAATTGCCGTTAGGGGTTTTCAGAAGTAAGCTCTATTTTAAAATTCTCTCG
>CAXBGT010000166.1:0-12672 GCA_963975265.1 uncultured Saprospirales bacterium | reverse complement strand
GGTGGTACTCATGGTCTTAATACCGAAATGGCTTACAATATCAAAGCAAAAATTCCACAACAAATATTGCAACAAAATGCGGTAGGACAAGCTGCTGATAACGGACTGAAATTCTTACAGGGACAAGCTTCAAAATTAGGAATCAATCTAGACCAAGGTGAATTCATAAATGTAAATGCATTAATTTCTGGATCAGTAACTAAACCTAAAATTAAACTTGATTTACTCAGTTCGGATGGAAAAGTCGCGTCATTAGATAATATCGTTGACAATATTAAAGACAATGCTATAGATAAAGCTAATGAGGTTATTAAAGACAAAACTGGAGTTGATGCTAAAAATATCAAAGAAGAAGTAAGAGAAGTAAAAGAAGATTTATCTGCAAAAGCTGATGCTGAGATTGCTATTTTGATGGATAAAACGGAGCAGAATATCAAAAAGATTAAGAGTGAAGCAGAGAAACGTGCTGATCAAACAAAGATAGAAGCGAAAAAACTCAGTGAAAAAACGAAGGCCGAGGGGTATAAGCAAGCTGACGATTTAGTTGAACAAGCTGGCGGGAATGTATTTAAAAAGAAAGCCGCAGAGTTAGCTGCTAAAAAGCTGAGGGAGGAAACCGACAAAAAGGCGGAGCAAATAATTATACAAGGAAATGATACAGCAAAAGGTATTATGGACGTTTCTGATAAGCAAACTGAAAAGCTACAAGCTACAGCTGATAATCAAGCTATAGAGATTCGTAAGAAATATGAGCAATAACTGGATCTTCGTTAATAATGAAGATTAGATGCTTTAGAGCATTTTTGACTTTTCTCGCTGTTCATAGAAAATACTTCAATGTTTACATTTTAGGGCTTCATTGAGACCAAAAAAAAGGTGCAAACGAAACTACTTCGATTGCACCTTTTTTTATTTTTATTATTGATAGTCTATTTGGAGCCTAGTAACTTAATTTTGCCTTCAGCTTGTGCTTTATATTTATCACCTGTGACCAATTTATAAGCAGCAACAGCATCAGTATTTTTACCCATTTTTTCGTAAGCTTTAGCTTTAGCAACGTAGTATTTATCATTTACTTTTGCGCCTGAAAATTCTATAGCTTTATCAGCGTAAGTGATAGCTTCTTCATCAGCAATTGACTCAGTATTTGCTCTACATACATAGTATGCAACCTCAGCATTTTCTCTTACTTCTAAGAAAGCTTTTCCAGCTTCAATTGCTTTAGGGTAATCTTTTGATTGGTATATTTTACCAACCATATTTCTGGCTTTTTTATATAATTTCTTTCCTTTTTTATTCTTTCCACTTGCTGTAGTTATATCTCCAGCGGTTATATATTGAGTTATTGCGTTAATTATATCACCTTTTGCCTCAGTTGCGGACGCTAATCCTCTATAATTGGATCCGTACTCTGGTCTCCATTCTATTCCCTTATTATATAAAGCAATTGCTTCGTCTAAAGCACCAGCCTTCTTCTTTGCATTACCAAGATTACTTGCAGCGATAGACCCATTTTTCTTAGCAAGACCAATTATTTGATCATTACTATCAACTGTAGCTTTCTCTAATGCCGCTTCCAAAATTGGCAGTCCGGCTGCATAATCCTTCGCTTTAAGAAATGCTAAACCTTCATTATATAGGCTTGCTGCAGTTTTTTCATCTTGAGCAAACGTGCTCAAACCCATAAAAACCGCAAGTAATAGCATAACTGATTTCCTCATCTTCAAATTCTTCATATTAATTTTGTATTTATTTTAATTGAACCGCAAAAAGAATAATAATTTCCCATTAAAAAAAATTTGAAGCCTTCATTATGATTTAAATGACATTAATACAATATTTATGCGCTGGATTGAACTATTCCGAAATCTTATTGTATAGGTCTTTAGTTTTTATTAATCATTTTAGTTTAACTTTATTGAAGATTAAGTAGCATTAAAATTAATTATTGTTAAATTTACACTAACTAGAAAAAATATATATAACAATGGCAAAGAAAAGAATTGCAATTAACGGATTTGGTCGAATAGGAAGACTAACCTTTAGAAACCTTATGCTCAATAATGACGTAGAGGTAGTAGCTATAAATGATTTAACTGATAACGGCACACTTGCACACTTGTTGAAATTTGATAGTGCACATGGTCAATTTGACGGTACTGTATCATATACTGACGATAAATTGATCGTAAACGGTAACGAAATTGCAGCGTCTTCTACAAGGAATCCTGAAGAATTACCATGGAAAGAGCTAAAAATAGATGTCGTATTGGAATGTACAGGTATTTTTAGATCTAAAGAAGAAGCATCCAAACATATTACAGCAGGAGCTAAGAAGATAGTTATATCTGCTCCAGGCAAAGGAGATGGTGTCAAGACAATAGTACTTGGTGTTAATGGGCATGAAATAACTGGTGAAGAAACAGTGCTAAGTAATGCTAGTTGTACGACAAACTGTTTAGCTCCGATTTGTAAGATAGTAAATGATAATTGGGGATTCCAAAGAGGATCACTTACCACAACACATGCATATACTGCAGATCAAAATATTCAAGATGCTCCCCATTCTGATTTGAGAAGAGCAAGAGCAGCTGCTTATAATATTGTACCTACAAGTACTGGTGCTGCGGATGCTGTAGGTCTAGTCGTCCCTGAAGTATCTGGTAAAATGTTTGCAATCGCTATTAGAGTACCAGTAATTACTGGTTCATTAATTGAACTCAATGTGCTAGTGGATAAAAATGTAACCATAGAGGAAGTAAATGCTAAATTTAAAGAAATGGCAGATGGACCAATGAAGGGCATACTACAATACTCAACGGACCCTTTAGTATCTTCTGATATTGTAGGTAATAAGCATTCGTCTGTGTTTGATTCCTTATTAACGGATGTAAAAGACGGCAATTTCTTGAAAATCGTAAGTTGGTATGACAACGAAGCTGGATACAGTGCAAGATTAGCTGATCTAGTGGCAAAAGTATAAAAGTAAATACTTCATAATAAAAAGCACTTGATATCTGTCAAGTGCTTTTTATTTTGTTCTTTTAATTTTCTTTATAAATTATTCCAATGAAAACGATCCACGACCTAGATGTAAAAGGCAAACAAGTACTAGTAAGAGTTGACTTTAATGTTCCGCTTGATAAAAATTACAACATTACTGATGACACTAGAATGCAAAAAGCACTGCCAACGATCAATAATTTATTAGTTAGAGGAGCGTCAGTTATACTTGCGTCACATCTGGGTAGGCCTCAAAAGGATAAGAATGAGGATGGATCAATGAAAGTGGAAAAATATTCACTTAAACATCTTAGAGAGCATTTGGCAGAATTGACAGATGCAGAGATCGTATTCGCTGATGATTGTGTAGGTGGAGAGACAGAATTGAAAGCAGAAAGACTCAAACCTGGAGAAATACTTCTTTTAGAAAACACTAGGTTCCATGCAGGAGAAAGTAAAGGCGATTTGGATCTAGCAATCAAGATGTCTCGATTGGCTGATATTTATGTAAATGATGCATTTGGAACAGCGCATAGAGAACATGCTTCCACTGCAACAGTAGCTAATTATTTTGAGCCAGCAAACAAAGCTTTAGGATTACTCATGTATTCTGAAATTGAGAGTGCAGATAAACTACTGAAAAGCCCAAAACGGCCTGTTGTAGCAATCGTAGGAGGTGCAAAAGTGAGTGATAAGATCAAACTACTAGAAAAGCTCGTGGAAGTCGTTAACCATGTTTGTATTGGTGGTGGTATGGCTTATACTTTTATTAAATCAAATGGTGGCAGTGTTGGAAATTCAATTTGTGAGAATGACTACATGGATTTAGCCCAAGAAATACTTAAAAAAGCAAAAGACCTAGGTACAGAAATACATCTTCCAATTGACAATTTAATTGCGGATGATTTTGCAAATGATGCAAATACTAAAGTTGTACTTTCTAGTGAAATTCCAGATGATTGGCAAGGATTAGATATTGGCCCCAAAACTATCGAAAAGTTCTCTGAAGTGATCATGAAAGCTCAATCAATCTTATGGAATGGACCAATGGGTGTTTTCGAAATGGAAACCTTTGATAAAGGAACATATGGTGTGGCCCAAGCTGTAGCTGAAGCAACCAAAAACGGTGCATTCTCTCTTATCGGTGGAGGAGACAGTGTAGCAGCTATAAATAAAGCTGGTCTAGCTGACACCGTAAGTTTTGTTTCTACAGGTGGAGGTGCAATGTTGGAATACTTAGAAGGCAAGACCTTACCAGGAATAAAGGCTATTACTGGATAGTAGCCTTCTTCAAAATTTATTATTATGCTTTTTATTATTTACTTTTCTATTGCAAAGTGATTTACATACTTTAGCTTGATAATCCTGTACACTTATGACAAAACTCGCCTTAGTTCAAAAATCTCCTGTATTTCTAAATACCAAAAAGTCAGTCGCAAAAGCTATAAAGTACATTCACGAAGCGGCTGAATCCTCAGCAGATATTATTGTTTTCGGAGAAGGATGGTTGAGTGGTTATCCAGCTTGGATAGATTACAGTATTAATATGGGAAGATGGGATCAAAAAGAAATAAAAGAAGTTTGGGCACAGATGTATGAAGATGGTATTGAAATACCTGGGGCACAAATATCCAAAATTCAACACGCTGCAAAAGTGACCAATAAATATGTAGTGATAGGCGCTAATGAAGCAGTGAAAAAGGGTAAAGGAAATGGGACACTATACAATACCCTTCTAATTATTGATCCAACAGGGGAAATAGTCATACACCATAGAAAACTTATGCCTACATATAATGAAAAAATGATTCATGGATATGGAGATGCACATGGACTAAAGACGTTGGCTACACCACATGGGAATATAGGAGGTTTAATTTGTTGGGAACATTGGATGCCTCTTACCAGACAAGCAATGCATGATGAAGGAGAGGATATCCATTTTGGTCTTTGGCCAGCTGTCAAATCTAGTCATATATTGGCAAGTAGGCATTATGCGTTTGAAGGCAGATGTTATGTAGTAGCCATGGGCCAATTAATTAGGAAAGCTGATATCCCTAAAAATATTACAATTGCTCCAGAGGTAATAGATAACAAAAGTGAGTATTTATTAGATGGTGGAAGCTGTATTATTGATCCCAATGGTGAATATTTACTAGAGCCTCAATATGGAGCAGACAAGATCATTTATCACGAACTACCTCCTTTAACTAATCTATATACAGAGAGAATGAATCTTGCAACTAGTGGACATTACGCAAGACCCGATGTCTTTAAATTTCAAATTGATAAAAGCAGATTTACGACAGAAGATTAAATACCTCACTCAAGTATCTTAAATGTAGTTCTTCTATTTATTTGATGTTCCTCTTCAGTACAATCATCGCAATTGCAATTAATAGATATAGCCGTGACCCCATAACCTTTCGCTGTCATTCTAGCTGTTGAAACACCTTTTTTTGCTATATATGCAACAGCACTTTCTGCTCTTTTTTGGGACAATATTAAATTATATTCATCATCTCCTCTACAATCAGTATGAGATGATAGTTGAATATTAATTTGAGGATTCTGCAATAATAGTTGTGAAAGACTGTCTAATGTCGGTTCTGCATCAGACCTAATATTTGATTTGTTAAAATTGTAGTAGATATTTTCTAGCGTTATTTCAACATTAGTAAAAATCTTATTTAATACTAATTCTACATTGATTGTTGTAGACAATTTACCTTTTTCTACACTTATACTTTTAGTAGAGATAGTTTCGAATGCATTCAAATAACCAACTTTACTAGCTTTGATTTTATAGTCTTTATCTTTCTGCAATAACACAATAAACTGACCATTTTCATCCGAATAAATATTTTCAGTATCTGGACCATCTGATAAAGTAATATAGCAATCATCGAGATTCACCTTTCCTTTGACGCCACTGTTAGGCTCATTATTCTTATTGTATTCTACTTCTTTAGTCTTACCAGCAAGATATATTTCTATTTTTACAGCTTGTTCTTCTATTGGTTCATCGTCCGAAGGTGTGACTACTACCCTATTAAGCACAAATTTATATAAGTCTTCTTTGCCATAACCCGCTCTTGACGAAGAAAAGTATCCTTTTTGGATTTCTGTCCCTCGTAAACTAGCATCATAATCAATAATATATCCGAAATCATCGAAAGAAGAATTAATTGGTTTCTTTAGATTTTGAGGTGGAGCCCATTCACCATTTGGTTGTAACCATGTTTTAAAAATATCTAACCCTCCCAATCCTGCAAAATAATCTGACGAAAAATAGAGTGTGTCACCATCGCCGGTAGGAAACATTTCATTTCCTTGAGAATTTATAGTTGGTGGAAAAATATATGCCTCTCCCCAAAAAAAACTCCCATCTTCATTAGATATACGTTGGCTGTAATAAAGGTCATGTCCTCCTGTACCATCTTCCACCTTTGCTGAAAACACCAAGACACTATCTTTTTCAATAAAAGTTGGTTGTCCATAATTAATTCCTTCTTTTTGAATCGGAATAAGTATGGGTTCAGACCATACGCCTGAGAAACGCTCACTGTACATTAATCTACAGAAACCATCAGAATCAATCGTTTCTTCACATCTTGTAAAAACCATTTCTAGTCCATCCTTAGTAAAACAAGCAGCTCCTTCATTAGCATCAGTATTGATTCCCGCATCAAACCTTTTTATTTCCGATCCATTCTTAAGCATTACAAATAGATCTGAATGTTTGTTTCCACTCCATTTGTATTTTGCATTTCCGCTACTTTCTTCCATATCTGACGTGAAGACAAGGAAATTCTTGTCTAACACAAATGGAGAATATTCAGAAAAACCAGAATTATCATTTAGCAATTCTATTTTGACACCTTCCTCAATTTCGTTGGCCCACTTAGCAACCTCTTTGATTACATATATTTCTCTATCGATTTGCCGCTTGTCATTAGATCTACTCTTAAGCAATTTATAGGAATCTATTGCCTGCTGGTATTCTCCAGCTTTTTTATATGCTTTTGCTAGTTCATATAGCGCTTCGTTTCCGTACTCTTGATCTACAGCTTTAACCAACCATTCAACAGAAAAAGAATTTTCTTCAAGAAAAGAATAAGACATTCCAACTAAGTACGCTGTTCTTGCTCTAATTCTATCATTTTCAGCCTTTTGATATTCATTCTGAAGCATCTCTATCGCCACAGAATATTGCTTTCGTTCATAAGCCGTTTTTCCGTCTTTGATCTTCTTACCAAAAGAACAACTTCCTAAAAACAAGCAAGCAAACATGAATAATATCAATCGATTTACAAAAGTCATATTGCAATATAAACCTAAAAATAATAATGTCCTTAAAAACAAATTTAGAATTATTGTCGAGAGCTTGATTATGACAGTTCTATACCAAAGTGACTTGATCGCTCGATGCGATATAATCACTTGCACCATTAACTAAATAGATATATAATTAAAAATGCCCCGCTTAAATTAAAAGCGAGGCATTATATCTATAGCTAGTCTCCTAGCATTTATTATTATTATTATTATTATTATTCAGCAGTTGGTGATGCCGCTTCAGCTGCTTTCGCTGCAGCTCTTCCAAAACTCTTTCCACCTTTTGCACCTGTAGAGTTCTTAGCTCTAACTGTACCTTTCAAGTCGTCAGATAAATCTCTTACTATTGGTGTTGCTACGAAGATAGAAGAATACGTACCCACTAATACACCGATCAAGAGTGCAAATGCAAATCCTTTAATACTTCCTCCACCAAAAATTAACAATGTACCTACCACTAATAAAGTTGTGAAAGATGTAATGATCGTTCTTGAGAATGTACTGTTCAAGGCTGCGTTAATTACTTCATCCTTCCCCTTGTTAGTGTAAATACCCAAGTACTCTCTTATTCTATCAAATACGACAACTGTATCGTTAATCGAGTAACCAATAACCGTCAAGATCGCTGCGATGAATGCTTGGTCAATCTCTAATGAGAATGGCATCCAATCTTTTAATAGTGAAAACAATCCTAATACGATTAGTGAATCGTGAAATAATGCTGCAACAGCACCCATAGAGTATTGCCATTTGTTAAATCTTATGAAGATGTATAAGAAGATCAAAATCAATGCGAATATACCTGCATAGAATGAACTTCTAGAAATGTCATCTGCAATGGTAGGTCCTACTTTACTATTACTAGTTATGTGCAAACCACTAGATTCCGTATCTAAGAACTGATCTATAGTAACCGGAGTGCCTGCAAATCCTTTCAGACCTTCAAACAATGTTTCAGTAACTTGATCATCTGTACCTTCATCTGTCTCATCGATTAAGTATGCAGTTGTTATTTGGAAGGTATTATCAGAATCAACAGTTTTTACTATTGGTGCCGCTCCGAATACAGATGTCAAACTTGCTGTGACTTCCTCTTGAGTAACATTTTTATCAAAACTAATATCATAAGAATATCCACCCTTGAAATCGACACCTAGGTTAAATCCTCTTGTGAAAATAGATATTAAACCAACTACGATAAAAACTGTAGATATGATGTAAGCAATTTTCCTCTTACCCATCCAGTCTATGTTCAAATTCGCAAACATATTCTTTGATGTACTTGTCCAGAAACTGATTTCTCTATTCTTAGATGTGTAGCTATCAATCATTAACTTACCAAATAATACTGCAGTAAGCATCGATGAAATTACACCAATAATCAATACAACAGCAAATCCTTTTATTGGACCTAAGCCAAAATAAGCCAATACGGCTGCTACTAGTAATGTCGTTACATTGGCATCAATGATGGCAGAATAAGAAGCTTTGAATCCATCAGTAATGGAGGCAATATTGGATTTTCCAGCCCTGAGCTCTTCTCTTATACGTTCAAATATGATAACGTTGGCATCTACCGCCATACCAATAGTAAGTACGATTCCTGCTATTCCAGGAAGTGTCAATACAGTACCAAAAGATGAAAGTGTACCAAAAATGAAGAATATGTTTGTAAACAATGCTAGGATTGAAACAATACCTCCACCACCGTAGTAGAATAACATGAATAATAAAAGTAGACTGAAACCAATTAATAATGAATTTCTACTACTTGCAATATTCTGAGCACCTAAAGAAGGACCTACTACTGATTTCTGTATAATTTTTGTCTGTGCAGGAAGCTTTCCTACTTCAAGGATATTGGCAAAATCCAATGCTTCTTGAATATTGAAGCTACCCGAGATAGAAGATCTTCCACCTGTAATCGCACCATTGTTAACACCCGGTGCAGATACTACTAGATCGTCTAGTGTGATCGCAATCTCCCTACCACCGTTATTATATGCTTCTTGTGTCATTTTGGCCCACACTTTAGCACCTTTACTATTCATAGTAAGTGATACTTCAGGTTCTCCTGATGATGGATCGATTTGCTGTGACGCTTCTACCACAACATCACCTTCTAATGGTGCTTTATCTGTTCCATTTTGAGTTTTGATCAAGTATAGTTCATACTGTTGTGTCAATTCTCCTTCTGAGTTTTTATAAGGTTTATACGAATACAAAAATTCAGAATTTTTTGGAAAGATAGATTTAACTTCTTTAGACTGAAGAAGCTCCATTGTCGCTCTTCTTTTGTTCTTGTCTACAAGTCCCATAACAGTACCATACAGTCCAACTCCATTAGAGCCATTTAACTGTAACTTGCTCAATAATGGACCCGAAGCACTAAATATATCGTTTGATGGTCTGATTACTTCAGTAGAATCTGTAGTATTTCCATCTTCATCATATTGATAGTTGTAAGTCGTATCCATTGCCGCTGCAACTTCCTCTCCTCTAGATGCAGCTATTTTCTTATCTGCTTCTTGGAACATTGCCGCTACACCTGGATCAGTGAATCTATATGTATTCCAGAATTCAAGATTTGCTGTACCTACTAAGTTTTGCTCCATACGCTTGGCATTATCTACACCCGGCATTTCTACCAGGATCAAATCTCTACCAGCATCAAGAGATACATTCGGTTGTACTACACCAAGTCTATCAATTCTTTCTTTTAGCATTTTGAATGTAAGATCAACTGTTTCATCAGCTTTAGTTCTTAGCATTCTCACAACTTCCCCATCAGTAGTCTCAAGGTTAATATCACCTAAAGCCTCACTTCTTTGGAATAGTTTAGCCATTCTCTTATTAGGAGCAACCTCTTTATATGCATCAGCAAATAAAGTAATATAGTCTGACTGTGCACTTTTTTGCTTTTCTGTTGCTCTATCCAAAGCTTGCATAAATTGTGCGTCTTTCGATTTTGCACCTGCCAAAGAATTCAATAATTCTCTCAAATCAACCTGTAGAACAGCACTCATTCCACCTTTCAAATCAAGACCAAGACCTAATTGCTTACTCTTAAGATCATTATAAGTGAATGAACTAATACCTGGGATAGAAAAGATTGTCTCACTAGACATAGAATCTAGAAATTGTGCCTTAGCTATTTTTCTTTCTACTGATTGACTTTTCTCATCGACTTTCGCCGCTCTTGCTTCTGCGTATTCAACTGCGTCCTTTTCTACTTTGTTGGTTGGAAAAAAGTACACTATCTGTAGTGCACTCACAACCGCTAAGAGTATTAAGAAAAACTTCAATATTCCTTTACCTTGCATGCTTAAATTTTATTTACTTCCTCAAAAAACGACGCAAATATACGTCTTTAATTTACATACCTACTATGAATAGTAAGCTAAGTCATATAATTATGACTAATAATGTGTAATGATACTGATAATCATTGAGTAATTTATTACACGAAAATACTATTTGTTATCTAAATTCTAAAAACAAGGATTTTATGTCAAATATTTAGCTTTTGTGGCCTCCTAAATATAAAAACTTGAGTTCGAGTATAAAAATCAGAGTTGAAACTAGTCTGATTTGCTTTTAGAGTGGAATAAGATAAATAATATGAGTCAAAGGTGCATCATTTTGAGACCTAATATTCTAACAGCTTGTTAACGATCTAAAATAAATGTTAACCAGACCCCTAGGCTCGTTGTAAATAGTATAAGTGGCAGTGTGCTCAAAACACGCCACTAAAGTCGCGAAAACAAACTTGTGCCAAAATCACGTCTTAGAAACTATTTGTAAACATTTTAAATATCAATGTTCCAAAAAGAAAATGTGGTTGAAGTCGCTAAAACAATTGCAACATGACTCCCAACCATACCCAATTATTCTCTTACCTTTGCAACTTGAAAAAAAAATCACTCTAATGAAGTTTACATCAATCTTATTTTTATCTTTTATTGTCATAGCTTTTGGTTGTAAAACGGTAAAGCCTAGCGTAGTCAAAGCATATAATATAACTAATGTAAAGCAAGATGTAGAAATACTATCTCATGATGACATGGAAGGTCGAGAAACTGGAACTGCAGGTGAAAAGAAAGCCGCGGCTTACATTGCAGACAGAATGAAAAACATAGGACTATTTCCAGGTGGTACAAGTGATGGTTATGTTCAGTCTTTTAATAAAACAATAAGAAGTAATCCTCACGCAGATGGACCTAGTCCCGATGATGAGAAGGTGAATGGTTTGAATGTTTTAGGACTCATTGATAATAATGCAGACTATACAGCTGTCATTGGTGCTCATTATGATCATCTTGGTTACGGTGGTGAGGGATCTTTATATGTAGGTGATCCTGCTATACATAATGGTGCAGATGATAATGCTAGCGGAGTAGCTGGTATGTTGAGGATCGCAGAATATTTGCAAGCTCAATCTGATTCATCTCTGAATTATCTTTTTATCGCCTTTAGTGGTGAAGAAAAAGGTTTGTGGGGAAGTAATTATTTTACAAAACATCCTACAGTACCGTTAAAAGAAGTGAATTACATGATCAATATGGATATGATCGGAAGATTAAATGCGGATAAACAATTAGCCATTTATGGAACAGGTACTACCCCATCTTGGGATCAAGTTCTCAAATTGGAATCTGGTCAATCTTTCCGTGTAAAAGAAGAAAGATCAGGTGTAGGACCTACAGATCATACATCGTTCTATTTAGAAGATATTCCAGTACTTCAGTTTTTTACTGGACAACATTCTGATTATCATAAACCAACTGATGATGCGCACCTTATTAATTATGATGGGATAGTTGATATAACAGATTATATCATTGATATTATTGAATATACACAAGGCCGTGGAAAGCTTACGTTTCAAAAGACAAACGATGAGAGCGCTGAGACTCCAGATTTTAAAGTGACCTTGGGTGTAATTCCAGATTATCTATTTGATGGCAAAGGAATGAGAATAGATGGTGTAAGGGATGATCGACCAGCTTACAATGCTAATCTTAAAAAAGGAGATATCATCCGAAAAATGGGAGAAATGGAAATCGTGGATATGATGACCTACATGAAGGCTTTGGGCGCACACGAAAAAGGTCAAACGATTGATATTACTATTATCAGAGATGGTAAGGAAAGTACTAGAAAATTGACTTTTTAGGAAATAATTAATGATTTCGTTTCGCTAATTAATAGGAGTATTCTATTTGAGCACATCGTTTTACATTTTGTGTGAATTTGATGTAAAACGAGTGTTTTCTTCGAAACGAGTGTTTTCTTCGAAACGAGTGTTTTCTTCGAAACGAGTGTTTTCTT
>CAXBGT010000165.1:0-12933 GCA_963975265.1 uncultured Saprospirales bacterium | reverse complement strand
TGGCACGTTGGAAGAGGCATTGACATTAGAAATATTGATAACCATAATCGTAGTCATACTCTTGCTATTTAATCTAAAATCTTCTATCCTAGTTGCTGGGTCGCTTCCCATTGCTGTGTTGATGTGCTTTATAGCTATGAAGTACTTTGGTGTAGATGCCAACATAGTAGCACTATCGGGAATCGCTATTGCTATCGGAACGATGGTGGATATGGGCATAGTGCTGACCGAGAGTATCATAGATCGAAAAGATAAAATGTTTGGGGAAGAATCAATCATGACCTCTGTATATGAAGCCACCATGGAAGTAGGCTCAGCGGTTTTGACAGCCGTAGCTACGACAGTAGTAAGTTTTCTGCCGGTGTTTGCCATGGAAGCTGCGGAAGGAAAACTATTTAGACCCCTTGCATACACTAAAACCTTTGCATTGATATCTGCGGTTATTGTGGCATTGGTCTTCATACCACCATTGGCACACTCATTATTTAGCATTAAAATTGAACGTAAGAAACTTGGACTTGGAGTGAGTACTATAGCTCTACTAGGTTCATTAATTGCATATTTTATTGTCGGTCAGCCGTTGATTCTCATCATTAGTATAATTAGTGGTGTTGCACTTATACAAGGAAGTATCGACTATAAATATCCAAGAGCTAGTAAAATATTCATGATTGCATCAAATGTAATTTATGCTTTGTTTATTGCTATTTTTCTTACCAAATCTTGGATGCCACTTGGAGTGAATAAGTCACTATTCACAAATAGTTTTTTTGTCATTATTATTATTGCAGTTTTACTTTCTTTCTTTTGGATCATTATCCATTTCTATGAATCGATTCTACGGTTCTTATTGAAAGTGAAAATACTTTTTCTTGTACTTGTTGGGGTTATCGTTTTTTTAGGAATACAGGTATTTCAGGAAACTGGGCAGGAGTTTATGCCATCTCTAAATGAAGGTTCGTTTTTATTGATGCCCACTTCTATGCCTCACTCAGGCGTAGCGGAGAATAGTAAGAATCTGAAACTACTAGACATGGCTGTGACAGCTATTCCTGAGGTAGAAAGTGTGGTAGGTAAAGCTGGACGGGTGGAAAGTCCTCTCGATCCTGCACCTATGTCGATGTATGAAAATGTTATCAATTACAAATCTGAATATAAAACGGATAAAGATGGGCATAGATTAAGGTATCGGTTTGAAAAGGGAGAATATATCAGGGATGATAAGGGAAGTCTTATACCTGATAATGGAGGAAGATATTTCCGCCAATGGAGAGATCATATAAAATCTCCCGATGATATCTGGGATGAGATAGTGAGTGTGACCAAATTACCAGGAGTTACCTCAGCACCAAAGCTACAACCCATAGAAACTAGGTTGGTAATGTTGCAAACTGGTATGAGAGCTCCAATGGGTATCAAGGTAAGGGGGCAAGATCTTAAGACCATAGAAAGAGTCGGATTAGAACTAGAAAAGCATCTCAAAGATGTTGATGGGGTAAAAGATGCCGCGGTATTTGCAGAACGAATCGTAGGCAAGCCTTATATGCTTATTGATATTAATCGCGAATCAATAGCTAGGTATGGACTTACGGTAGAAACTGTCCAGACACAAATACAAGCTACCATCGGTGGTATGAATATGACCACAACTGTAGAAGGAAGAGAACGATATCCTATCCGGATTCGATATCCTATGGAATACAGAAATGACATTTCAGCGATCAAAAACATCTACATGGATACTCCTAATAATGGTCAAGTATCACTAGGTGAATTCGTAGATATAAAGTACGAGCAAGGACCTCAAGCTATAAAGAGCGAAGACGGATTCTTGGTAGGATATGTACTATTCGATAAGGAAGATGGTTATGCAGAAGTAGATGTTGTAAATAATGCACAAAATTATTTTCTTCAACTCAGGGACGATGGAGAGCTAGTAATTCCATCAGGTATTAACTATGACTTTGCAGGGAACTATGAGCAACAAGTAAGAGCCAATAAAAGGTTAGGGCTTGTGGTACCTATTGCTTTAGCTCTGATATTTATCATATTGTATTTACAATTCAGATCAGTTGCAATTTCGCTAATGGTATTCTCTGGAGTATTTGTTGCATTTGCTGGTGGATTTATAATGATAGGCATGTATAATACGGATTGGTTCATGGACTTTAGTTTGTTTGGATCCAATATGAGGGATTTATTTCAAATTCAAAACATCAATTTAAGTGTCGCAGTATGGGTGGGATTCTTAGCCCTATTTGGTATTGCAACGGATGACGGTGTATTGGTCGCTACATTTCTGAAAGATAGTTTTAAAAAGAACTCACCACAATCAAAATCAGCAATACGAGATGCGATAGTTGAAGGTGGTCTTCGGAGAGTAAGACCTGCGATGATGACCACAGCGACTACTATTCTCGCCTTATTGCCGGTATTGACTAGCACAGGTAGAGGATCAGATATCATGTTGCCAATGGCGATCCCAAGTTTTGGAGGGATGATGCTTCAGGTAATTACGATGTTTACTGTTCCTGTTTTGTTCTCAATGTGGAAAGAAGGACAATTATTTTTCAATCAAAAGATGAGTAAGAATGAAGAAATATAAATTGATAATACTCGCTCTTGTCTTGCTACAGTCTGCAATCAATGCTCAGACAGTAGAAGAGTTGGTTGATATGGCATCTGCATATAACCCAGGATTAAAATCTCTGAGGATGGATTATGAAGCCTCATTACTCAAAGCGGATCAAGTGAGTGATTGGCCGGACCCAACGGTTAATTTGGCAGTTGGAGTACTTCCTATAGAAACAAGGCTGGGAGCTCAACGGTTAAAAATTGGAGTTTCGCAAATGATACCATGGAAAGGTTCATTGGCGGCCAAAAGTGATGTTGCACGGTCTGTGGCGGATGTCCAATCTTATGCTGATGAAGTAAAAGAGATTGACATAGAATATACTATTCGTACCTCCTATGCCATGCTGCAATTTCTAGAGTCAAAAAAAGGGATCATTAGACAAAGGCTAGAGATTCTAGATGCATTAGAGGATCTGTCTAAGTCGGCGGTGAGATCAGGAAAAGGAAAACTGAGCAACGTATTATTCACAGAAAGGAAGAGAGAATTATTAGAAGCAGATCTATCATTGATAGCAAAGAAAATGCAGCAACCAACCATCATGATTAATAGATGGACTGGGAGACCATTGACGACAAAGGTGATATTGCCTAAAGTGATTGAGAATCGACTTCTAAAAAGTGAGTTGATCCAATATGCAGAAAGTGAACACCCTCAATATAGAATATTCGAGCATCAAATCGAAGCCTCAAAATCTAAAATTGCGATAACAAAATTTGACAGCAAACCAAAGATCGGTGTAGGATTAGACTACGCATATATCGAAAGCCGAAGTGATGTAGTGATTCCAGGGAATGGGAGAGATGTGTTGATGCCAATGGGAAGTATATCAATCCCAATTCATACAGGAAGATTCAAGGCTATTCGCCAAGAAGAAACCATCCGGCAGGAATCTATTAATGCCAAGAGAGAAGAAGTGAAAGACATGTACGAAGCTGAGATCGAGTTCGCATTTGCTACAATAGAATATACAGATGAAGTAATTAAGAAGTATCAATCTCTTAAAATAATAACAAGAGAAACCTTGAAACTTATGAGAACAGAATATGCCTCGGAAGGAACTAGGTTTGAAGAATTACTAAGATTAGAAATGGAATTAATCGACTATGATCTTGAGATCTTGAAAGCTCAATATGAACAGACATTGTCGAATGCTTCACTACACAAATTTAATTAAGAGACATGAATAACTATAAACTTTATATCATAGGAGCTTTACTACTTATCGGTGGCCTTGCTATTGGTTGGTTCGTAAAGCCAACCACTGCCGATAATCAAACAGCGGTCCATGATCATTCTCAAATGAATAGTGACGAATCACCTGCAAATGAAGAAATATGGACATGTTCCATGCATCCTCAAATCAGACAAAACGAACCTGGTATCTGTCCAATATGTGAGATGGATTTAATACTACTGGATAACTCATTGGGCAGCGATGATCCTACCATTCTGAGGATGAGTAAAGAATCTGCCAAGCTTGCTCAAATCGAAACATTTGTCGTAGGAGGTAACATTGAAAATCAAAATTCAGAAGTTAAAGGTGGATCTACGTCAATCAAAGTGGATGGAACGGTCCAGCTTGACGAGCGAACGATCAAGTCTCAAACAGCACACCTTTCAGGTAGAATAGAGACTATGGCGGTTACATTCGAAGGACAATATGTCACGAAGGGTCAGAAGATTGCTAGTTTGTTTTCTACTGAATTACTAGCTGCATCACAGGAACTCATCACTGCAGCACAATTCAATGATAGGGTAGAAGGACTCAAAGAAGCTGCAATACAAAAACTTAAGAATTGGAAAATAACAGATACTCAGATACAAGAGATTTTATCTACAAGGAAACCAATAGAAACCATCACAATTTATGCGGATCAGAGTGGGTATGTATTAATTAAAAAGCTGTCTCAAGGGGATTATGTCAAGCAAGGGCAGGCATTGTATACTCTAGGGTCAACAAGTAGTGTCTGGTTGATTTTTGATGTGTTCGAATCTGATCTTGCCAATGTGAGGAAAGGAAGTAAAGTAGTATTCACCACACCATCAGTTCCTAACAAAAAATTTGAGGCCAAGGTCACTTATATAGATCCACTAATGAATAGCTCATCAAGAACAGCTACCGTAAGAGCCGAAATAAATAATTCTGGTAATCAACTCAAACCAGGATTGCTTCTCAACGGTGTAATCACTTCTTTGAAATCAACTCCTGCCAAAGGTGTAAAGACACCAGTTATAGTGCCTAATACTGCAGTGCTCTGGACAGGAGAACGATCTGTTGTATTTATTCAATTACCTGATCTTGAGGTGCCAACTTACCAATACAGGGAAGTGGAATTGGGAAATAGATCTGGTGAATACACTAATGTAGTCTCTGGGTTGGATAATGGTGAAGAAGTGGTAACTCATGGCGCTTTTGCTGTGGATGCTGCTGCCCAACTAAATAACAATATGAGCATGATGAATAAGAATGTGAAAGTAAAGAAGGACGAACAAGGTGATATCGTTCCTTCATTTTCGGAAAGTACTCCAACAGGATTCAAGGCTCAACTAGAAGAGTCTATCGTCAAATATATAGACCTAAAGAATGCGTTGGTAGATACAGATTCAAATGGGGCAAGCCTAGCTGCAGACTTATTCTCAAAATCATTAAAAGATATTGATATGACATTGATCAAGGGTGATGCACATATATACTGGATGGAACAATTAAAAGGACTAGACTCGCATGCAGGTAAAATAATAAAGAGTGAGGATGTGGAAGATCAAAGAAATCAGTTTGATTTTTTATCTCAAGCAATGATCAATTCAGTAAAGGCTTTTGGTACTGACGAGAAAACGTACTACGTACAGTATTGCCCTATGGCAAAAGACAATCAAGGTGCGGATTGGATATCAACAGAAAAACTAATACGAAATCCATACTTCGGAGACAAAATGATGAAGTGCGGGTCGGTAAAACTAGAACTTAATTAAAATGGAAGTAATATATATCAAAAACATGGTATGTGACAGGTGTATTCGTTCTGTCAAAAAGATATTTGAGGCTAATGGTATCACTCCTGTTAAGGTAAAATTGGGGGAAGTGGAAATTAAGTCTACCTTATCACCAGTAGATCTTATAACAATTGATAGTGCTTTAACGGCTGAAGGGTTTGAACTTGTGGATAGCTCTGCACCGGTGCTTGTGACTAAAATAAAGGCAGCTCTGGTATCTCTTTTTGGACAAAATGAAATTTCTGAAGATTTCAAGCTGTCGACTTTCCTTACTGCAAAGTTTCCCTATGACTACTCTCACTTAAGTCGTGTATTTTCTAATCATGAGAAGGATACCATAGAGCACTACCTCATTAGGTTACGAATAGAAAAAGCCAAAGAATTACTTACCTATAAAGATAACAATGTAAGTCAAGTAGCTTATAATCTTGGTTATGCAAGTGCAGCTCATTTTTCTAGACAGTTTAAAAAAATGGTGGGTATTCCACCTAGTGTATTTCAAAATGACCCGACTGATAGAAAATCGTTAGAAAATATTTGAATCCGCGCAAGAAATAAATTTAGTTCATTCATATAAAACAGTTTTTATGTACAAAAGAATTTTTACAAACATTTTACTTCTATTATTAGCGACGATGGGTTTTTCTCAAGTCCTATTAACTGAAGATTTTGAATCTTCATCTATTCCTGTAGATTGGCAGATTAATTCTAATGCTACTGATGGTGGATGGAAATTTGGAACAAGCCAATCATTATCTAGCCAGTACTTCCCGATTGAGTCAAATGGATCTCTAATTGCAGTAACCAATGACGACGATTGCAACTGTGATAAAGCAGAAGAGTACTTAATCTCAAGGCCTATTGATTTAAGCGGAGTGGATGCAGCAATACTAAAATTTGATCTATTTTATGGAGATCTAGCTTTTCAAGGTGTGCAAGAAGACGCTACCGCAGAGATATCTGTAGATGGGATTAATTGGACTGTGCTTGATGATCTTCATGGTCATGGAGGTTGGGATCAACACATTATCAATATCTCGGATTATGTTGATAACGATGCGATCTACATTGCACTTAGATACAGTGACAATGGAGGATGGCTATATGGTATGGCCGTGGATAATATAGTAGTAGAAGTTCCAATTAAATTAGATGCTTCTCTAGTCGCATTGGAAAGTAAAGACTTTGGCGAAATTGGGAAAGAATTTAAGATCGCTGGTACAATACTAAATAACGGGTCTGAATCGATTTCGAGCATAGAAATTCAATATACTATTGAAGGTGAGGCTCCTGTGATAGAGATTCTCGAAAATTTATCAATTGATGGATTCACTTTTAGTAGTTTTGAGTTTAGCCAAAGTTGGAACCCCGCTATGGAAGGGGAGGTGAAAATTGATGTAGAAATATTGAATGTTAATGAGACATTAGATGAAATTACTGATAATAATTTTGCATCATTTTCTACTGTGATCTATGGAGAAGTTATAGTGCCCAATAAAATTGTTGAAATTATATTGAGTGAACCGAACATTACTACAGTAGCAACTGGGAGTGACGGTTTGGATAGACCAACAGATTTAGATTTTTTTCCAGTACTTGGGAAAGATGAATTATGGGTAATCAATCAAAGAACAGAAAATCAAGGTGGAAGTACAGTGACTATTAGCGATGCAACTGCTGAAACACCCAGTGATTTTCAAATGAAAGTAGATGGTAATTCTTGGCACTTTATGTCGTTGCCTACAGGAATAGCATTTAGCAGTGATAATTTCAACTTTGCAAATAGTCCAGGAGTACAAGATGCCAATCATAATGGAGGCACATTTACTGGACCGGCATTATGGTCGAGTGATCCTGAAATATATGCTCAACCTTCAGGTGGAAACGGAAGTCACCTTGATATGCTACACGGAAGTCCATTTTGTATGGGGATAGCTCACGAAGTAGATAACGTATTTTGGGTATATGACGATTGGAATTCAGATATTGTCAGGTATGATTTTGCTGAGGACCATGGTCCTGGAAATGATGACCATGCTGATGCCAAACTTCGACGTTATAGCAATATCGGAATCCAAAAAGATGATGATATTCCAAATCATATGATACTAGATAAAGCAAGCGGATGGATGTATTTTGTAGACAATGGTAATAGTAGAGTTATTCGACTAGACATAAACTCTGGGACTGTGGGAAGTACTTTGCCATTAATCAATGAAGAGCTTGCAGAACATGTGAGAATGAATGGGTTTGATACAGAAATAATCATCGAAACAGGATTGGATAGACCATCCGGAATAGAGTTGTTGGAGAATTATTTGTTAGTAGGGAATTATGGTACTGGCGATATTAATGTGTATGACATTAATCTGAATTTTGATTTCATAGGAGTCATTGAAACTGGAGAGGCAGGACTTACGGGTATCAAAATCGGACCTGATGGTAATATTTATGCTGTGAATAGAACAAACAATTCACTTGTCTCTATTTCAGCTGGTAATCCTAGCAGTACAGTAGAATATGGAAGTGATACCAATATAAGTACGTTTCCAAATCCTACCCAAGACTACTTAACTGTTGAAATAAACAGAGAAGCAATTAATAAAAATGCTTCGGTGAAAATATTTAATATTCAGGGTCAACAAGTGTATCGAAAAATAAGTAATAGTGAGAAACAAATCGATGTATCTCAATTAGCAGATGGCATTTACTTTTTGGAAGTAAATGATTCTGAATTAGTTTATAAAAGCAAGTTTTCAATTATTAAATAACCTAAAATTATAAAACATGAAATCATTAAAATTTATTATGACCGTTATGGCGTTTGGACTTTTGACTATGTCCATTTATTCTTGTGGAGGAAATAATAAGACTGATACGACAAAAACGGAGCAAGCTGAAGATGTATCAAAGCAAGGTAAAGAATATACTTCTAACTATATCTGTCCGATGCACTGTGAAGAAAGTGGAAGTGACAAGCCTGGAAAATGTCCAGTTTGTGGGATGGACTATAAAATGAATGACAAAAGTAACACGGAAGATCACAGTGGTCACAATCATTAACGGAAGTGAAAAATTGTTGTGATAGGGATGCAAAACCTGCTATTATTAGAAAAGTAATGGACTGGATTTTATATGTAATCATAGGATTAATAGTAGTCCTTGGTTTGTATTCCTTTTTTTTAAATATTAATTCATTTAAATACGAATACTTATGACTAAGTACTTTTTTTCAATGATCTTATTATTAGGATTATTCTCTACAACATATGGACAAGAAGTTACCACTGATCAATCTGTGGAAAAGATAGAATCAGAGAAATTTATAGTCTATGGAAACTGTGGAATGTGCAAGAAGACAATCGAAGGCGCTCTAAAAGATGAAAATGGTATTTCTGAAGCTATCTGGGATATGGATAGTGGAGAAATGAAAGTAACATTTGACGCTGAAAGTGTATCGATCGATGACATAAAGCAAAAAATCGCTGATGTCGGGTACGATTCAGATACGCATAGAGCTAAAGTAGATGTATACAATAGTCTTCCAGGATGTTGTCAATACGACAGACCAGAATAGCTGATTACGCAAGAGTAGAAGAGATGAGATGCTTCTACTCTTGCCTTTGACTCAATTTAGATCATTATGTATAGAAAAGGTAAAAGTACATATACTAAAAAGCAACATGTTTATCTTGAATCAGAATACACTCATTCTATATACTACTTGGTTGAAGGGTCAATTCGAACGTATAGACGTCACTCAACAAAACCAAATAATGTCACTTGTCAGATAATAAGAGAAGGCACTTTTTTTGGATATTTTGAGATTTTCTCTTCCAATACGAAGCGACTTAATTCAGCGTGTGTGATTAGCAAAAGTGCTGTTGTAGAGCAATACTTAGTGAGTGATTTCCTTATTAAGCTGCAGAAAGACAAAGAAGTTCAATATGATTTATACTGTGCTATGGCACAGTATGAGTCTGAACTATGGAATCGAATAATTGTATTTAGAGAGTATGAGTCTTATAGAAAGATTGGCTGGATGTTGCTTAAGATGGCAACACCAATAGATCATTCTGGAGAAGATTTGGAGATTAGAGACTTCACACATTTGTTATTGAGTGAGTATACAGGCTCTTCTAGACAGACAATCACATCAGCTCTTAATTATTACAGAAATCTAGGAGTACTAGAATACAATAGAAGGTATATCTTAATAAAGAAAGACCTGCTGAGTAAACTAATTGATTCATGAAAAGAGGTACCTCTTTTTTATTCTTGTTGTATTTTTCTATTTCAATGAACAAAAGATAGAGTGATTTTTCAACCTTTAGATTGTAGTTTATCAAAATTAATAAGCTCTAAAGGTCCAGATGCGACATTTCAGTATTACGAACTGCCTGTAATTATTGATATTCTCCATGATATAAGAAATCCCTTGACAGCTTCTAAGAATGACTTAGGAAAGAAACTATTCTTTGAAACTGGCTTTGCTGACAAGACTGTCAAAGCAGAATATTTGGGTACATATTATTGTGCAACTTGCCTCTTGCCACTTGCCACTTGCCTATTGCTGATAAAACAGATAGAAGGAATCTGGGTAGAGTAGGAGTCACTGGGGCTATAGAAGAATTTTACAAATTTAAAGTAAACTCTGGTTATTGTTTTCAAAACGCAGATAAGCAATGTATGCTAGATTCGGTCTGCCAATAAAATATAAAAAATGGACAGCATTACACAAGCAGCTCTTGGAGCCGCAATAGGAGAAGCTACACTTGGGCGTAAGATAGGAGGTAAAGGAGCTATTATTGGAGCTATAGTAGCTACCATTCCTGATCTCGATGTACTATTGACTCCATTTTTTTCTACTCTAGAGAAGATTAGCATTCATCGGGGATATAGTCATTCGGTATTATTTTGTCTCTTAGCCGCAACATTATTTGCCTTTATGATGACAAAAGTCAAGTGGACCAAGCACATTAGGTATAGGCGGTTATGGATGTTTAACTTTTTGGCACTATTTACCCACATATTATTGGATGCATTTACCACATATGGTACTCAATTGCTATTGCCCTTTGCTGATTGGCGAGTAAGTTTTGATAGCGTAAATATTATTGATCCTGTTTATACTATTCCACTATTGGTAGGTGCGGGATTAAGTATCTATCTATATCCAAAAGAAGATCTCAAAAGAGGATTTCCAAATCAAATAGGACTGCTCATTAGTACACTTTATCTAATGTTTACTCTGGCCAATAAGCAACATGTTCAAAATATCTTTGCTGATAATCTGCAGAGTAAAAATATGCCCTACTACAAAATGCTAACTGTTCCTGTGAAAATGGGGAATCTCAATTGGTATGGAGTTGCAAAAGACGCTACTCATCTGCGTATAGGAAGCTACTCAATCATTGATCAAAATGAAGTGGAATTTCACTCTTTCCCGATTAATGATCATTTATTGGTTGGACTTGATACTGAGCTTGTGGATCGGTTAAAATGGTTTGCAAAAGGATATTATACCGTAGCGGAGCACGATGGTAGAATTAGAGTGTATAATATGCAGTGTGATATGCAGGGGGTGCGAACATTTGGGAATTACAAGGCTCCGACCGCTTTCTATTACGAAATTACCCCCAAGGAAAATGGTGAATATGAACTAGCTGTGGGGATGCAGGTGGCTGATTAACATTAAAAGTCAATATTGGTCAAAAAGTCATCAAAAGAATGCAATAATGTTAGATGTGTAAAGCGTATTTGTAAAATACTTAAATAGTACATGACACGCATGTTTTTAATATTTTCTGAACTCAAATTATCAACCACTATTGGCAGCCAGAACTTTTCTATCATTTCTGAGAAAATTGCAGTTTTGAAGAAAGTGTTAGCTCTGCAGTATGACGAATTAGAGATTTTCGTAGGGGAAGCAACAACATGAATAGAAAAGAATCAAGAAGATTTTTTCAAAGATCTTGAGATAGAAATATTTGTCATAAAAATTCTAGTTGTTTTCGCAGCTGCTGTATCCATATCTAGTGCTGCTAAATTTATTAGTAGGCTTGAAATAGCAATGATTTTTTTAATCCTATTTTTTGCACAAACGAATATTAATAAACGCCATCAAAAAGATCAATGAAACAGAATCAGAATTAATGCTGAGGAAAAGTTGATGATATTGACCAATGCTTGCTTGTGTCTATGATTTTGGACTTAAATAAATTCATAAATTGAAAATTAACAATCAAATTAAATACAAAATGAAATATTTTATTTTATCTCTTCTATTTCTAGGATTAGTTTCTAGTTGTAGAAACAAAACAGCTTCAACAATTGATAAGTCAAGCCCTAACAAAGAAACTGCAAAGAAAGTGCTTAGTCCACATGAATCCATTATGGCTATGGTAGGTGATGCGCATGTGCATATTGATTACTCTTCACCGGGAGTTAGAGGGAGAACCATTTTTGGAAAGTTGATTCCTTTCGGGAAATTATGGAGAGCGGGAGCTAATAGTGCAACGTCAATAGAGATAAATAAGAATTTGATAATTAATGGTGAGCTTTTATTGGCTGGAAAATATGGCGTCTTCATCATCCCAAATCAGGAAAAGTGGACGATAATTTTTAACACTCGATGGGATGTTCATGGAACTGATAAATATCTAGAAAAAGAAGATGTTTTAAGAGTAGATGTATTACCAAATGTGCTTGAAGACACTCATGAACATCTAAAATATGGTGTAGAAAGGATCGATGATTCTAATGGATTGATTTCTATAGCTTGGGACAAAATAGGCGTAAACATTCCATTTCAAGTGGAATGAAAATTAATAAAATGAAAAATGGATGTAAACAGCTGATAAGCAATCAATGGCTCAGAAAATAAATGACATTGTTAGTATAGTGAAATCCAAGGAAGAGGAATCTGTAAATATGACTTCCGATTTTTTTTGCTTTGTAGCAACTGTGGAGGATTATAAACTGTATCAAATGTTCACTCCTCCCATGAAAAAGTAATGATTGTGCAGTATAAGATAGAAATTAATTCATTGGATGCTATAAAGAAGAGAGTTTCCAAAGGAAGGCAAGCGCCGTGTAAGTTTCACACGGAGCAGTATGTTATGAGGCACTTCCAGATTACTGCCAATGTAAGAGACCATTTGTAGTCTAGCTTGTTTTCATTATTAAATATATAGCGAAATAATGATTGATTTTTAAGCGGACTAATACAATGATATCGAACTGTAATAAATAGATTTCAGAATGAATTCACATATGAAAATAGACATAGTGAACTCCCTACT
>CAXBGT010000164.1:0-12936 GCA_963975265.1 uncultured Saprospirales bacterium | reverse complement strand
AATTTTATCCGTACTTGGCACCCATAGATTTGACGGCAAACCTATCCCCGGATTAACTAAAAGATGAACATATTGTTTCATTTTAGTGTAAGATAGCGTCAACCTGTCTTGTTTTCCAGGTTTGAAAATAGCGCTCAATCGAGGTTGTGTGTTACTGTATTGTTCACTTCCCACATTAAACCTTGCAAAGTGTAAACCTGCATAAAATTGCCAGCTCTCATGAGGATTGTACGTATCTTCAATATAGGCAGATAATTCATCTGCTTTTATGATCTCACCAAGATTCTCAATACTAGAAACTACATCGTTTGTTATGAACCGACTGCTACTGACCGCAGGGTTATAATTATGATAAATCCAACCTGCTCCAAATTTTACAACATGTTTATCAGATAGATAGTAATCGAAATTGATATTGGCTAGATAATCTTCAATTTTTGAAAATGAAACAACTTCTAATTCAGCTTCTGAATTCAAACTATTTATGCTCGAAGAAAAAGTATATGTTCCTCTAGATGAATATTTATAATCAATCCCACCTAGATTCATTGAAAGTTGCAATTTATCATTTACAACATTAGAAAAATTGATATTCCAAACTCTTGAGCCCCATTTAATATTTACATCACTTGTTGTTTCAAATCTGTCATTTGTAAGATTCAAATCCTTATCTTCTCTTGATAATCCTAAGTTATCACCTCCATTATAATAACTAAGTGATAACTTTCTAGAAGGAGATAAGTGATGTGTCATTTTAGCTACTACATCATTATATGCAAGATCAATATCGTAATTAATAAGATCACCTAGTACATCATCTAGATATGTGTCAAGATATGAAATACGACCTGACAGATTAAAAGTTGTTTTATTACTCAAAATCGGCCCTTCAAGATGGGCTTTCATACTAGGCAATGAAGCCGTAACTGACCCGTGAATTCCTGACTTGTTCCCATCCTTTAAGTGCACATTAAGAACAGAACTTAATCTTCCACCAAATCTTGCAGGAAATCCATTTTTACTGAAATCGACATTCCTAATACTTTCTTCTATAAACATACTGGAGAATCCAGCGGCATGACTGACCTCATACATTGGTACACCTTCAAATAATATCAAGTTTTGATCATTGCTTCCTCCTCTTACATACAAACCAGATTGTCCTTCGTTTCCTGAATGAACACCCGCTATTACCTTAACTGCTTTAAGTAGATCATTTCCACTTGCTGTAGATTGGAATCCATCCGTTAAACCTAGGTCTATTTTTTCTCCTCCAGATCCTTTTAGAAAATTGTCAGAAATTGATTCAGTAATCACGACTTGAGTAAGTTCATTATCGAAATCAAGTAATATGTCTACTTCTGTATCTCTAAAGTCAGTCAATAATATAGTTTGATACCCAAGATAGTTGAACTGCACAATACTGGAATCCCTTGGTATAGACAAGCTATAAAAGCCTGATTCACTACTAAACGTGGATCTATAAGTATTAACTTCAAGAATAGTAGCGCCAATAATAGCTTCACCACTTTCTTTATCCCTAACAAATCCTCTTATCGTTAGTTCTGGATTGACTTCATCCTCTAAAAATGTAATCAAAACTTTATTTATTCCTGGTGTAAGCTTGAGATTATCTTTATGAAAAAGTGCACGCACTAATTGCTCCAGGGCTAGAGGTTCTTTTGGAAGTATTATAAGTTCTTTGAGATCAACTCTTGAACTATTGAAAGAAAGGGAAATATTTTCTTGGATTAATAAATTATCAACGTGACCGAGAAGTGTATTCTCATTAAAAGTCAGCTTAACTTTACGTGACAAAATATTGTCTTGAGCTGACGAGGTAGCTATACAAAGACAAAAAATAATCAGTAGCCATATATGTTTATGGACTACATCCATATTAGCAATCTGAAGCTGACACTAAATAGATCTCGCCACTAACTTCATACTTGAGACCATGTGTTGTGCTAAACTCATTCAATATCTGCTCTAATGAAGAATTATCAAAAGTAGTCTTTACATTACAATTTTTAAAAGATTTTGGGTTCTTTAGTTCTACGACTTTTCCAAAATGTCTTGACAGGGCTTCAACGACTTCGCTCATAGTATTATCATTAAACAGAAGTCTTTTACTTTTCCAACTGTTGTAATTTCCATCCTTCATTTGAAATTTCTCAACATTATTATCAACTACTCGAATAAATTCTCCAGCGACCAAGGTATAGATAGCTCCATTAAATTTGTAAGCCACACTTCCTTCTGCAACAAACACTTCTGTAAACGCATCATCCGCCACAACTGTAAATTTGGTCCCTAAGACTGTAATTTCACCGACAGGCATCTTCACATTAAATAGATGATTATCATCTCTGGCTACATCAAAAAAGGCACGCCCCTTTACACTTACTGTCCGTTCATTTTTAGATCGCATCTTTGACCCAAGATCCAAAATTACTGATGTACCATCTACTAATTTTACATCTAGTGACTCATTAAGTGATACATAATTTTGAGATTCAAAACCAGCCTCAACGTTTTGATTATTAAAAACAAATAATGCACCTAAAAGTATAACTGCCACGGCAGCGATCTTTGTTATGTTTTTCAAATTAAAAATACGCGTATTACTATCAAGCTTAGTATTGACAGAAATTTCCTGAGAAGCCGATTTAGATGTTTGTTCGCCAGATGAAGTTAATGTAAGTGTATTTTCGAAAGCCGACCATGCTTCTTCAGCATTAAAGTCCTTGTAATGTTTCATACTATCAGAAAGAGCGGAAATTTTCCTGATATCTTCTAGCGCTTTGATATTTCCCTCTGCTTCTTTCTTCCATGAATCTAGAGCCGATTTTTCATCGCCAATAGAGCCATCGCCCATCACCTTACCTATTATTTGATCTATATTCATTTTCAATTCTTCTTCTTAGTATGTACTGCGGTATTATCCCATTTCAGATAATCGCCCCTCCATCAGTTCTCGCAATTTGCGATATGCCTTTCCAATGTGATTTTCCACAGTTTTTACTGAAATATCTAAGTCTAAAGCTATTTCGTTGTAAGTTAATCCATTCACTTTATTCATCACAAAAATCTCTTGACATTTAGGGGGCAATTGTCGTATCGACTTATAAAGGAATTCCTTTAGCATGTATTTTCTAGCTTGTTCATCTATTTCACTACCATCCACATACAGATCTTTATAATCTGCAGTTGATACTTTCTGATCATTCTTTTGCTTTCTAAGTATCTCAAGCGATCTGTTTTTTACCGCTTGGAATAGATAGCTTTTTTCATTAGAATCAATAGATACATTATCTCTTTTATCCCACAGTTTCGTAAATACATCTTGTACCACGTCCTGTGCCATCTTGTGATCTTTCACAATGGTGGAAGCATAATTGCAGAGCGGATTGTAATACTTCTTAAACACTTCTTTAAATCTATTTTTATCTAGTTGTTCCAATAAATAGTGGGCGTATCGGTTAGGTAGTAATGTTTTGTTATGCTAATTTATTATATATAATCCGACTGAAGAACAATCTCTTACATTTTATTATCACTTATTCCTCAAAGAAGACAATCTACGGATTAGAATAAGCCAATAGTATACAAATGTCCTCGTTACGCAAACTACATAGTGACCTGATTGCTTTTAGCGATTCGATCTCTATTCGCTTCGTGAAATGTACGCCCAAAGTGATCTTAACGGCTCTAGCTGATGTGATCACAGTCGGCTTAGCAATGCCATTATCCAATAAAAAACCCATCAACAATGTTGACAGGCCTTTGTATTTTTATATAAATCAGGTCTTCCTGCTTATACCACTGATACATTTACAGCGTTAGGACCTTTTTTTCCTTCTTCTACTTCGTAACTTACTTTGTCACCTTCTCTTATGTCTTCATTGAGACCACTTACGTGTACAAAGAGATCTTTACTTCCATCATCAGGGCTTATAAATCCAAATCCCTTAGCTTCGTTAAAAAATTTTACTGTTCCGTTATTCATTTGTATTGTGTTATATAGTTAAGTAACAAATATAAGACTAATTTTGGAAATGTGGAATATGGTGAGATAGTCTATTTTTATTAAATTTATTTCATATCTAATATTAGTTTTGAAGGATAGCCCCTTTGTTGAAGAGTAAGAAAGCCACAGTTCCCAAGCGCTATCAATCTTTCTAGCTAGACCCAAATAATTTTTTCGCGTTGTAGGACCAAATTTCTCAATGGCATATCTTAAAGGAACCCTCGATATAGATGGAGCATATCTATCTAGAAATTCCTTTAATTTATCATAGTCCCGCTTCCCCTGATCCAAATCCCTGCAGCTTCCTGAACGTATTAATGTCAATCATTTCTCACAATTTCAGCTATCTTAAACTTGTCATCTATTTGATTTTGTTCTAAAATACCATTGTAACAATTAATTGATTTTGTTCCGGTTAAAGTCTATGTCAAGGTATTCATGAAACAGCAAGTAAAATAACCAATTGAGATTACCCTTTCTCGAATGCTATGATGACAGTTTTAGGAAATTTTCACAACTTTAGTCAAAATATACATCTCCTAAGAAATTATTGGAATATATGTTGTTGCTCTCAACAAAAACACCTCCACTTTCAACCCTAACTCCGTAACCTAAACTATTTTTGATTACGCTATTATTCACTTCTAGAATTCCTGTAATCTGAATATCTGAAATACGATCTGTGCTCGTAAATCCTGATGATCCCCCATTAGAGACGATAGCATTATTGAACACATTCTTGGTTGAACTCGACTCTACCCTGATTCCTCTCCAATATCCTTGTACGTCTACATTGCCCCTAAAAATAACGGGTTCTGAGCTGGTCCCGTTGACAGTTATCGTTCCATCTACTTTGACTTCGATTCCAGCATTATCCAATCCAATAATTTCCACACCTTTTCCTATAATAATTTCACTACCAATAAACTCTAGTCTTACAAGCTTAAATGGAACAGAAGTATGTATCCAAGACCCATTGACAGTTGTTGCACTATTTGCACCAGTGGTAGCTATAGCGTCATCAATATTGCCAGTCAAATCAGAGTCAATATCAAAATAATGAAAGTGATTCATTTTACAAGTTATAGGAACAGCGTTATCTGTTATTCTATTGTTCTTAAATTCGTCAACAATTGTAAGGATATCTCTGATATGCACCCCACTAACTGGAGATTTGCTGAATGTAGAATTACGAATTTTAATTCTCCCATTGTCTTCTACAGTAAGATTAGCTTTGACATTAGCCCCGTCAAAACCTTTCTCTCCCCCATTAGAAATTAATACATGATCTAACACATTCCTCGTCTTATTCGATTGAATATTCACACCTTTCCAGTAGCCTTTTATGTCTTCCTCTCCTATAAAACTAATAGGTAGGCTGGCAGTTCCTACTGCGTACAATGCTCCCTCTTTAAGGATATTAAGTCCACAATTTGGCTGACCCAACAAAGTTGTTCCTTCCATTATTTCTAAATCTGCATCTATCTGGATTACATTATTGGCCAACTTATAGGGCACATTGAGATTTTTCCACACCGCATTTGACAATAGAGTTGACACATGCTCTGAATCTATATAATCCAATGTATTCCCAGAATAATCTGACGCTTGATCAAAGTATTCGAAAGTATGGGAGTTTGCTTTGATAGGACAATTATTTAATGCGATCGTGTTCGCCTTAAACCCTTCAAGATTAACAGTTGATGACCGTATTAATATCCCAAACTGAGCACTATTAGCGATAGTTGAATTCTCTATGACAACTCTAGAATCTTTTAGGATTAAATTAGCTTTTACATTTGCCCCATCAAAACCAGATTTTCCTCCGTACTCCAAGTTGACATAAGATAAAAGATTGCTGGGATTATTAGAATCGAATCCCTTTCCAATGCCCTTTTATCTTCTGGGTCCCTGTAAATACTATTGGCTGACTTAAACTCCCTTCAGCATGCAAAGACCCACTTTCTACCACATAGATCCCTGCATCTTCCTCAAATTCTATAATCACTCCTGGTTCTATTTCCAAATCCGATTGCACAGTATAAGTACCTGACACCACGTAATCTGGACAACTGGGATCTGTATAAATATCTACGAGAGTCAAGGGCTCGTTCACTTTTCCAGACAAATAGATAGGCTCTTTCACAACTGAAATAATAATCTGATCAGATTTACTTTCTCCCTCACTGGTTGTTACAGCAAGTGAAAATTCATACGAACCAAGGACCTTCTCAGAAAAAATGCTTGACTCCATCTTGGAATCCGTTATTGTATACGTGCTGATATTCGGTTTATTTATCAAAGTCCACTCATATGAAATATCATCACTTCCTGTATAAACAACAGTTGGTATGATAACCACTTCTTCATCCATTATTACATTTTGATCATCTGGGAGCGTTACAGAGAAAGAAACATTATTCATATTCTGTAAATCTTTATCACAAGAAATTAAGAGCAAAACACAAATAATAGCACCCAATAAGCTTAAAGTTTTTGGCTTCAACAATTTATACTTCATGATTCATAGGTTTTAGTTAAGAAATACTACAAATTTAGAAGGTGCACATGAAAGGGTTTGAGTGATTGTATAAATGGTGGAGGCTAATTATTTTTAGATGCATTTGAATGTATAAATCTTCCGTCTAGGACCAGAGAGGCATATTCCTACATATTATAATACTCTTTTCTCAATATTTGATATGTATTATTTCTCTAGTTTTGAAGAAACAAGTGAATTCGCAAGTATTACTCCATTGTCCCCAATCAGTCAGTGTACTTTTAAAAGGAAGATTATCGCGTATCTTATGATACTGAACTTTGTGGAGTGATAGCCCCCTTTTTATTCAGCTGCGTAACCGTTATGTTTACTGACTATTCAGTGTGCCATAATACTCCTTAACTAAGGCATTTTTCATCATTTGCAATCTAGCATCTAACATCACTTCTCTCTAGATCCATGATCTAATGGAGTTTAAGCTGCTTATGTTACATAATAGTATTACCAAATTAACGGTCAATGAGCAAGTTTACACACAAATCACTGGTTACTGAGATATGATCAAATTACTGCCGGCACCACTCATCTACAAATATAATTGACACAAAATCACGCTCTATCTATCCATCTTCCCCGCGTAAAATCTGGCACAGCAACAGAGGAACTCCCTGCAGCAATAGACTCCTCAGACAAGGGTGTAATACTTAACCAAGCTGCAGCATCATAGACATCAATTGGAGGTCTCTTATTTTCTTTTGCGTGATTAACAAATTCATCGATCAAGAACCAGTCCATACCTCCATGTCCTGCGCCTACAGCTTTTTGTTCATTTTCTTTCCAATATGGATGATCATACTTTTTTAGCCATTCGTCTGCTGCTGTCCATTTATGTGCTTCAGTTTTGCCCTCAATCATGAGTGATTGATTCACGTCCATCCATATCCCTTTTGTTCCTTGCACTCGGAATCCTATAGAATATGGTCTAGGCAGGTTAGTATCATGATATAAAGTAATCGATTCTCCATTGGCACATTTTATCATTGTAGTCACCACATCACCAAGCCTGAATTTCACTTTAGCATTTTTATGATTCTTTCCGCCTTTTGGGTGATTCACTATATAATCATGAAGTCCGACTGCCTGAGAAGACATTGATGTCAGATAAAGGAATCTGTTTCCTCTGTTGATATGAATCATCTGAGACACAGGTCCTAATCCATGAGTAGGATAAAGATCTCCATTCCGCATTACAGAATGTTGGGTTCTCCATTTTGCTTCATGGAATGCTTTGTCACCAAACTCTACACCTCCTCCGTATGCTTTTTCTCCGTCATTGAACTTTACCGCTCTCAGATCATGCTGGTAACCGCCTTCTAAATGGACCAATTCTCCAAACATATCCTTATTCACCATATTCATAACTGCCATGACATCTCTTCGATAACAAACATTTTCTAAGAAAAACAAGTGAGTTCCTGTTTCTTCTTGCGTATTCACCAATTGCCAACATTCATCCACAGAAAATGCGCCGCAAACTTCTGTCCCTACATATTTTCCAGCTTTCATAGCAGCTATGGCCTGTTCTGAATGCCATCGCCATGGTGTAGCTATTATTACTGCATCAATATTAGCCTCTGCAAGTAGATTTTTATAATCATATGGTCCGTTCTTAAAAACTTTTGGATTAGCTTTTCCATGCTTTGAAAAGATCTTCATACTAGAAGCAATCATACGATCATCGATATCAGCAATAGCCACAACTTCACAATCTTTACGTCCAAGTAACAGGTCAATATGACTTTGTCCACGAAAACCTGAACCTATAATACCTATGTTAATCTTTGATTTTGATATATTCGCTTTTGTTTGATCAATTTGTGTTGCATTTGCTGTACCTGTGATTGCGACACCTGCTCCTGCTAAAGCAGATGATTGAAGGAATTTCCGTCTATTGATTGGCATGTATAGAATTGTTTAGTTAATGGCAATAAGTAGTATAATTTGAGCTAAAGCTAAAAAATAGCAAGCAAGAATCATAACACACGAATATTAAGATTAAAAAAAAAGATAATATGATAAGACTATCCGACTTTGAAACTAAAGCTCCTGAAGGAACAAACGAAAAAGAAATCAGAAAAGAAACAAAGAAAATAGCGAAAGAAATCGAAGATCTACAATCGATCATGTATGCTCAGAAAAAATATTCTCTATTGGTCGTTTTCCAAGGAATGGACAGTAGTGGAAAAGATGGAGCGACAAGAGAAACTTTCAAATATTGTAGCCCAGCAGGCATTCGCACCAAAGGATATGGTAAACCTACAGATGAAGAATTTGCTCATGATTTTTTATGGAGGGTTCACCCTCATGCACCAGCTAAGGGAGAAGTTAGTGTGTTCATTAGATCACATTATGAAGATGTGTTGATCCAGAGAGTACATAAGTGGATCGATGAAGAACATGTGACTAAAAGAATCAACGCAATAAATTCATGGGAGGAGTTGTTACAATTTGATAACAATACCACAGTTTTGAAATTTTACATGCATTTATCGAAAGATAGACAGCATGAAAAATTGATGGAAAGAATAGAAACGCCAAGAAAGAACTTCAAGCATAGAGACGGAGATTGGGAGCAAAGAAAACATTGGGACAGATATATGGAGTGCTATGAAGATGTAATCAACCGATCTAGTGTACCTTGGATAATTGCTCCTGTTGATCAAAGATGGTATCGAAATTATTTCATCGCAAGCAAAGTACTAGAAGCTTTGAAATCTATGGATCTTGAATATCCAAAAATTAAAACAGAGAGAGAAGAGTGGAAAAAGTAAGGATAGATAAATGGCTATGGAGTGTCCGGATTTTTAAATCTAGGTCAATTTCCACCGATGCATGCAAAAGCAATAAAGTTAAAATAGGAGATAAAAATCTAAAACCATCCTATCTTGTAAGAGTTGGAGAACATGTCAAAGTGTTTAAAGATGGATTTAATCTTACTTTTGAAGTAGTTGCCCTTATCAATAAAAGAGTATCTGCTACTCTTGCCCAACCTTGCTATAAAAATCTCACTCCAGAGGATGAATTGAACAAGTATAAAGATTGGTTCGTAGGGAAAGGTGCACCAGAAAGAAGAGAGAAAGGAGCTGGAAGACCAACAAAACGAGAGAGAAGGAATATTGATGATTTCAAGGAAGACTTCGAATTATGGGACGATGATGATGATTAATAATTAAATCTCGAAATTAAATTCGCTGGCTAAGTAAATATATTTTACTCAGAACTTTAACATATTCAGGAATTCATATATAGAGAATTCTAAATATTTCATAGAATAAATTACTTTTGCATCTACTATTAAGAAACAGATATTTTAAAAGACAAATATGAATTTACACGAATATCAGGGAAAAGAACTTTTGGCTTCATACGGTGTAGCTATCCAAAGAGGAAAAATCGCTCATACAATAGAAGAAGCTGTTCAAGCATTCAAGGACATTCAAGCTGAAACAGGCTCTGAAATGGCTGTTGTTAAAGCCCAAATCCATGCAGGTGGTAGAGGAAAAGGCGGTGGGGTAAAACTTGCCAAAAATATGGATGAGTTGAAAGAACATGCTGGAAACATTCTAGGTATGATGCTTAAGACTCCACAAACACCAGGAGGAATGGAAGGTCCTGGAAAATTAGTTAGAAAAGTACTTGTTGCTGAAGATACTTACGCTCCTGATTTTGATGCATGTAAGGAATACTATGTCTCAATCTTGATGGATAGAGCTAAAAAGCAAAATGTAATTATCTATTCTACTGAAGGCGGTATGGATATCGAAGCAGTTGCTGAAAACACACCAGAATTATTGCACAAGGAATATATTGACCCGCATATGGGACTTCTTGGGTTCCAATCTAGAAAGATAGCTTTTAATCTAGGACTAGAAGGAAAGGCATTCAAGGAGATGACAAAGTTCATCACTAAATTATACGCTGCATTTCTAGGAAGCGATGCTTCATTGTTTGAAATCAATCCTTGTCTACATACAGCAGATGATAGAATATTAGCTGTTGACAGTAAAGTATCTTTAGATGAGAACGCATTGTTCCGTCATCCAGATTTAGCTGCGATGAGAGATACAGATGAAGAAGATCCTACAGAAGTAGAAGCACAAAGCTATGGCCTAAACTTCGTAAACCTTGATGGAAACGTTGGGTGTATGGTGAATGGTGCAGGGCTTGCGATGGCTACAATGGATATCATCAAATTATCAGGTGGATCACCAGCTAACTTCCTTGACGTAGGAGGTACAGCAGATGCAGCAAGAGTAGAACAAGCATTTAGAATCATACTAAAAGATGAGAATGTAAAAGCAATCTTGATCAATATTTTCGGTGGTATCGTAAGATGTGATAGAGTTGCGCAAGGTATTGTAGATGCTTACAAAAACATTGGTGACATCAAAGTTCCAATCATTGTAAGACTTCAAGGGACAAATGCAGATATTGCTAAAACGATCATCGACGAAAGTGGATTAGAAGTTCACTCAGCTACTTTACTTCAAGAAGCAGCTGATTTAGTAAAACAAGTATTAGCTTAAAAAGCGAAATACAAAGAAATTAAAAAGAGGCACTCAATTTTCGAGTGCCTCTTTTTGTTGTAGCTTTATATGATAATCAATTTTTCAGAGGATAAATACCTTGCATTTCCTATTGAGATCGTCTTCTATTATCTACTCAGTGCTCGTCACTTCTCCACCACCGCAATCATCAGGTCCATAGCACCAATTTTAGTCTAGTTTTACGATAAATCAATCACTTGGGCTACGCTGTACAGAACCTACGAAGAATCTAGTAAATGGAGCACATCTATTTGCGCTGCATGTTTTTTAGGAATCAAGTAGATGCTAATTATATATCGGTATTTAGCGGTATGTGCAAGTAGTGCAATATAGATGTATACCACGAAGCTAAAGCATCGAATACAATCACGACACCTTCACCTCAAAATCTATCTCCGCCCCGTCTTCTAGGTGCTGAATCAAATGATGCGCCCAATAGGGTCCAAGTGAAGCTCCTTTGGTTCCTAAACCATTGAAGATTATGAGATTCTGGTGAACTGAATGTCGACCTAAAAATGGACGCCTTCCTTTTACGCATGGGCGGATACCAGCAATATGATCTACCACCTCATACGGTACATTCAAAATCTCATCTAGCTTATCTCTCAACTCCTGACCTTTCTCTTCATCCGGCGAATCATCTTCGAAGGTCCATCTATATCCAGAGCCAACCCAATAATGTTCTTCATCGATAGGTGCTACAAACACTTTATGTCTGAGAATACTATCAAATGGTCGTCCCTTTATTTTCACAATTAATACATCCCCCTTTGCGGGTTCGAAAGCTAAATGTTTGAAATATGGATTAAACTGAGCTTGGTACCCTTCGGCAAAAATAATCTTAGACGCTTTTATTTCTTTGTATTCAACACCATTATCTGAGACTTTGAGTTGATCATACTCAAACTTTTCATTTAGGATGGCAGCATCATTTTCGAGTGTCTTTCTATAACCGGTTACAAGTTTACCCAGCTGCACTTGCATCCCTTGTTTTAGAACGCCGTAAGCAAATATTCCATTTACTTTCCCATCGAATTCTTCAGTACTAGGCTTATCAACTATGAATTGCCCAGCTATCGGATCGGCTTTTCGAGTTTCCCAAGTATTTTCATCTTTGACACTATATAGACCACGATAGATCAACTTTTCATGGTAAATCTTTTCTTGAATAAAGTCCGAGATGCCCTTATAGGTTTCTAGTGCAAAAGGAAGTAATTCTTCTATCCGCCATGATTTTACATATTTTCTTCCTGTTATCGGATTAATTACTCCTGCAGCAATTTTTGATGCCGCTTGAAAATGATTGTTGTCGATGACTATATGCGATTTTCCTCGTTCTCGTAGAAACCAAGATAACAAGGTCCCTCCTACTCCCTGACCAACAATTATGTAATCATATTTATTATCTGACATCAAATGTTCTTTTGGAGTTCCGCTAATTCTTCCTTCTTAGCTTTAGTAAGAGAATTGACAACCAACTCATAAGAATGATCAATTAGACTTAAAATTAATGATTGCTTTAACCCACCTTCCCCGATGATAACTGTATTCCAGTGTGTCTTATTCATGTGATACCCAGGTATAATCTCTGAATGCTCTTCTCTTAATTCAATTGATCGATCTGGATCACATTTCAGATTGACTCTTAATACTTCTTCAGTAATATTCGAGAGCGCAAACATTTTCTCCATCACTTTCCAAACAAGAATCTTATCATCAAAAGGAAATGTTTCTTCTACGCCAGGTTTGGGTGAGGTATAAGCGATTAATCCATCTAAATCCATGGTTTTAAGTTTTGA
>CAXBGT010000163.1:0-13097 GCA_963975265.1 uncultured Saprospirales bacterium | reverse complement strand
ATTGTTGTCAATAATCTTTGACATAAAATCAGCACACTCAATGTATTTCTTACTCAATTCTGTAGCTGCCCAAAATTTCTCAAGAGCTTCTTTATTGCTATTTTCAAGTAGAATCGCCTTTTTTAGAGCATCAAATCTTTCTGAATGATTGCTCATTTCAGCGTTAATTTCTGCTTCACAAAGATATATTTCTAATAGATCTCCTTCTAGAGCTACTTCTTTTAATGTTTCGAGATGGTGAAATGCTGCTTCGTATTCTCCACTTAGTGCTAAAGCTCTGACTTTAAGAATAATGATCTCATTCTCAAAGGGCGCTATTGTCTGAGCTTTTTCTAAATGTTCTAAACAATCATCTATAGCATTTACCTTGAGTAAAACTCTAGCCATGATGATGTAAAAATCAGACCTATATTTAAACTGTTCTAGTGCAAGCTTTGCAACATCAAGGGCCTTATCAAATTCTCGTTCTCCTTCGTAGTAACCAATTAACTTAAAGAAAACCTTATCACTGAGGTACTCAATGTTGCCGTTCTCATAGTTGGTTTCGAATTCAGAAACAAGACTTATCAACGCCGAATCTCGTCGTGTCCTTTGTTCCATATGTTGTACTTCTGTACGGGATTATAAATTCGTTGGATCAAATATAGATAAATAATTTCCACCTAAGCCACATAAAAAGTACTTTTTTTCCACACTATTTTGCGTATGTTAATAAGTTTTAATTTGTACATAACTTACTGACTATCAGATTACTTTGAATATTGAGTTTGTTTTTTAATATTTTTAATTCTCTATATTCCATATCTATACACATAAGTAGATTTCATATGTAGAAGCAAAAAATTTATAAAATAAATTGCACTTAGTAACAAAGTGGATTCTTTTTGGCGTTAAAACTTATCGTTTTTGCCGTTTATTTACAAAATACACACCCGTGAATAATAAAAAAGCTGAGCAAATCTTTACTAGATCAAGAGAATCATCACCTACTATTATAGCAGCACCAGCTGCTATCAACGGTTGGAAGTAAACATAAAACCCAACAGTAGATGGCATTACTCTGGAGAGGGCATATGCATTTAATAAGTATGCAACAGCAGTGACCAAAACCAATACATAGAAAATTGAAAACCAGATGTTAATTGGAAAAGAAGAATAATCTGCTGTCAATGCATCATAGCCACCAAATGGCATAACCAATATCACCCCGAATAAGAATATCCATTTCAAGACTGTTATAGGCTTATATCTGGTATATAATCTCCTCACCAGAACCAAATATAATCCATATGAAATAGCATTAACCATAACTAAAAGGTCACCATATATCGTCGCAACCTTATCAGACACATTTCCACTGTTCGAAACAAGAAGAGCTGCACCTACCAATCCTAATGTAATACCAAATAATTTACCTCTTGTGACCTTCTCCCTGATAATTACAGCACTAATCAGAAGTACAAGACATGGAGTAAGCACCATAATCAAAGATGCATGTATAGGCGAAGTGTGTTTTAATCCTTCAAAAAATGCCAACATATTGACTACAACCCCAAATACTGCACACATGACTGTATAAAGTAAGTCCTTTCTATCAAGTTTTTCTTTGATAAATAAAGCATGGATAGTTGAAAAAATTACAAATCCAGCAATAACCCTTAACATGATAAACCCAAATGGGGTCAAAAACTCTTTGACCATCACATCCTTAGCTATTATATAATTCAGACCATAAAGGAAGGCAACTATGGTAAGCGCTAGATGTGTTTTGAGCTTTTCGGGAATTGCTACTTTCATGATGCGAAAGTATATATTTTGACATCATGAAAGTAAAAATCCCAAGATAGATTTTTAGCATTATTTTGCATCCAATTGAAATTAAAATTCCAATGCAGATATAAGAGTCTATTACTTAATTTTTCCTTTCCGCTTTTTATTCATTTTACTCTTAATAGACCTATATACTTTATCTCTAAACTTATTTTCAATTGTATAAAGCTTAGCTATTTTTGCTTTGGAGATAGCAGTCTCCATTTTTTTGAAATAACGCTTTTTTAGATCCAGTTCTTTCTGTTCTCTTTCAAAAATAGTATTCAAAAAGATCTCTGCTTCTGCATCGCTGAAATCTTTTTCAGATCTTCCCTTTTCACGAGTTTCTTCTTTCAAGGTTTTTAATTTCTCTTGGAACTCATTATATACTGGCCAAAACTTTTGTGCTTCCTCAGTGCTCAATTCAAGCTCCTCAGTGATATATCCGATTTTTTTAGCCTCCATTCGGCCATTCCTTCTTTCACTTTTTTGTCCTCTTTTTCCTTCATCGTTTCTGCCTTCATATTCTTGCGCCGCAACTCCAGTTGCTAGAATCAAAAAAGCTAATATTGAAATATAATTCTTCATCTTATTTATTTAATTTTATATACACTCGTTTTATTATTATAGTAATTCGTCTAGATCATCTAAAGTCACCTCATCAAGCAGAAAATCTATATCATCTCCATATAGCTCACCCTCAGTTTCCTCAAAAAAATCACCGTCGCTCAACTCCAAAACTTCCGAGAAATAAAGTTCATCTTGATCTGCCAAATAATCGAAAGCTTCTTCTATCTCTACATCAAGTACAAAAGATTGATTATCACTCATTGTGTCATTCGTATTCATCGTAAAATATGATGCCACACATATTATTACTATTGAAGCTGCTGCCATCCACCGTTTAGCATGTAAGGAGATTATTCGGACTGGCTTCTTAGTTTTTGCTTTTATTACAACTTTATTCGCTAAATTTTCAAAATAATTGTTTGGAATGCTTTGTTGAGATACATCTGGTACATTATTCAAAACAATCTCCATATTCTCAAAATACATAGGTGGAACTCTATATGGATTTTGATTGCCTATCTCTAAGAGAGTGGGTGCCATCTTTTCTAATTCTTCTCTAATTTCTTTCTTCATCACTGTCGTTTTATAAAGTCCTCTATTTTTTTTACTGCATGATGATAAGAAGCTTTCAATGCTCCTACTGAAGTACCTAACATCTCAGACATATCTCTATAGCTTATCTCATCGTAATATCGAAGGTTAAATACCGCTTTCTGTTTTCCTGGCAGTAATAATATAGCCTCCTGAAGTACAAGCTCAGCTGCATTACCATCAAAATAAGGATCTGAACTTAACATGTTTTCTAGTGAATATTCATCTCCGTCAATAGTCTCACTTTGTTTTTTCTTTCTCTTTTTAAGAAAAGTAAGGCTCTCATTTGTGGCTATCCTGTATATCCATGTGTACAGTTTCGAATCCTTATTAAATTTCTCGATGTTCTTATATACTTTTATAAAAGTATCTTGTACCACATCATTTGCGTCATCATGTGAAGTCACCATCCTCCTTATATGCCAATATATAGGCTCTTGAAACTGATGCATCAACGATCTGAACCCTCCATCTCTGCTAAGTTGGATCAATTCTAATATTTGCTCATCTGTAAGTTGTGGTTTCAAATACTTTCTTGTAGATTCATAAGTAAGACTAGCTTTTTACCTAAAGGTTTAATTACAACTAAATCAGACCTCAAAAACATACTCTTCTACATCATCAATCTTTGATAATTCTAGAATTGTCATTGATTCTGTGTTTCTGTACATCGGTTTAAATCTGGCCCCATCTATAAGGTCAGAAAAACTATATGACCGCTTACTATGTACTGTCTGTGAATAGGTATCGTCAAATCCTTTGATAAGAACTAAGACTTCTAATTGATTGTCTATAAGTTTTTGTAAAGATTTGCCATATAAAGGGCTGTCTTCATCAATATTATGAACTATTGTCCAATTCAGTGGAAAAAGATGTATACTTTCGAATTCTAAATCGAGGCGCTTAAATTTTCTCCTCATTCCTCCATTTATCTTCTGTAACCATGCTATTGTAACTCTCGCTTCTAAGTCAATTATCTGATTACTTGTAGCATTCACAATTCGGAATTGAAGCGATCTTATGTTGTTTCTATTGGTATTTGGGGCAATTAGCATTTTATCACTAAATAGTATATGAGCCTTAGGCTTTGAAAATTTAGTAAATGACAAACCTGTGAAGATTGCAAAAGAAATAAGTCCCACAAATGCTACAAAAGCCGATATCAAATTAACGGCATTTCCCTTCGGACTCATATGCCCAAAACCCACTGTCGTAAATGTCTGAATACTAAAATAGATCATCTGAATATACTCCTCAAACCACGTACCTTCCCTTAAGCCTCTGATATCCTCAGGTCCAATCATCATAAAAACTAGCCCAAACACACAATTGAAAAGAAAAAAGATTACTGCGAAACACACTAATATTTTAGCCCATGACATCGCCAAAACAGCCTCATAAATATTGTCGCCAGATTTCCCTCTGCGATCAATATTGAATGTACCATTAGCATTTATCAGTCTATAATTATTATTGTCAGGACCATTGAATATCAATTGATCGGATTCTACAATCTCCGTCTCATCATAACTATGCTTGCGCGGTTTTTTATCCAAATGAATATTTTTAGGTTTGTCTCCTAGTGATAAAGTACAAAAATTCAAAGTTCGAAAGTTACAAATTTAAAAATAATTGTATAATCGATAACAGAGTTATGATGTGAATAATATAAATGTCTTGCCACGATGTCATAAGTCATCTCTCAACTTCAAACAAAAGACTAATTACTTTTTTTTTGATCAACATCTAAAAAACTTATACCTTCGCTAGTCAACCAAACACATTATGGGGATAAAGTCGAAATTGATAATGCCAGTAGCAAAATGGACGGCAAGCCATATAAAAAAGTGGTCTGCTAAGGCTGTGGAAGATCAGGACAAGATCATGATGAGGCTTGTGGTCAAAGCGCAAAACACCAAATTTGGAAAGGATCACGGATTTGCAGAAATAAAGTCTTATGAAGACTATAAAAAACAAGTGCCAATCCGAGACTATGAAAGATTAAGACCATATGTTGATCAAATGGTAGAAGGTAAATCTGACATCCTTTGGCCTGGAAAGCCAAAATACTTTGCTAAAACAAGTGGCACTACTTCAGGAGTGAAATATATCCCGCTGACTACGGAAAGCATGCCCAATCATATGAATTCAGCTAAAAGTGCTATGCTAAATTATATAGCTGAATCAAATGATGCATCAATTTTTGATGGAAAAATGATATTCCTCTCTGGTTCTCCAGAGGTAATTAAGAAAGGTGGTATAAACACTGGAAGATTATCAGGCATTGTAAACCATGAAATACCCAAATGGCTAAAATCTAACCAACTTCCTAGCTATGAAACAAATTGTATCGAAGAGTGGGAAGAGAAACTTGATAAAATAGTAGATGAAACGCTCCAAAATGACATGCGACTCATTAGTGGGATACCACCTTGGGTACAAATGTATTATGAAAGATTACTCCAAAGAACAGGAAAGTCATCCATTAAAGAAATATTTCCAAACTATAACTTATTCATGTATGGAGGCGTCAATTTTGAACCTTATCGAGCACAGCTAGAATCTTTGATTGGCGGGCGAATCCCAAGTGTCGAATTATATCCTGCATCAGAAGGTTTTATAGCCTATCAAGTAAATCAAAACGAACAAGGATTACTACTTAATACCAACTCAGGGATTTTCTTTGAGTTTGTCCCAGTGGATGAAATACACAAAGAAAATCCTATCAGATTGAAGTTAGATCAAATAGAATTGGACAAAAATTATGCTTTAATTATCAATAATAATGCGGGACTATGGGGATATAGTATCGGCGATAGTGTACGTTTTGTGTCTTTGAATCCATACAAATTAGTCGTCTCCGGAAGAATCAAGCATTACATATCAGCATTTGGAGAACATGTCATTGGAAAAGAGGTAGAGGAAGCCATTCTTAATGTTGCAAATAGAGAAAATATTAGCATAGTAGAATTTACTGTTGCACCACAGGTCAATCCAGCTGACGGCAGCACTCCCTATCACGAATGGTTCGTAGAATTCGTAGAGACCCCGAATGATATGGCTGCATTTTCAACATCAGTAGATTTTGAAATGGTGAAACAAAACATCTACTACGAAGACTTAATAAAAGGAAATATACTTCAACCTCTTAAAATCAACAATATGAAATCTGGAGCATTCCGTTCGTATATGAAGGATCAAGGAAAATTAGGAGGCCAGAATAAGGTGCCTCGCCTTAGCAATGACAGGAAAATTGCAAATCAACTCAGTAAATATGTTGAGAGGTGATCGATTTGCCTATAGAGAATAAAACTATATATTCTGTTTTAAGTGCTGTAGTACTTTCGGTTGCTACTTTATACATTTCGTTTATTCCTAAGCAGTCAGATTTTTGCGAAATCGTATTTGCATGTGGAATTGCTTTTGCAGGGTATAGCTATTTATCTTTTTTTTCAAATATAAAGACTTGTCATGTCTTAGGACTAGGATTGATTGTTCGAATAGGGTGTATCTTCGCGTTTCCCAACTTAAGTGATGACATTTATCGATTTGTTTGGGACGGACAACTCTCTGCACAAGGTATGAATCCGTATGGGTATCTACCTTCAGGTATTATAACAGATATGGAAGGGCTGTATTGGAAAGAATTGTTTGCCAAAATGAATAGTCCTGATTATTATACGATTTATCCTCCTTTTACTCAACTCATCTTTTATATCTCTACCTTCGCAGGAGAGCATATTTGGTGGAGTGCCTTTATTATTAAGATATGTTTTTTAGTGGCCGAGTTACTTACTTTTACAGGTGTTGTTAGGCTGTTAGATAACCTTAAAAAGAACACATCGCTTGCCGCTATTTATTTTCTCAATCCATTAATAATGGTAGAGGGAATAGGCAATCTTCATTTCGAAATCATCATGGTCTCGTTTTTGGTATGGGCGATTTATTTTACTTTTATCAAAAAAAAGATAGCTATAGGTTCTCTCCTTTTTGTACTTTCTATAGCTAGTAAATTATTGCCTTTGATGTTTCTACCATACTTTCTATTTAAGCTTAATGGCATTAAAAGACTCAAATTTTTTACTTATGGTTTAGTATTTCTTTTAGTCTCGTTCTTGCCTATTATTTTAGGTCTAGACTTCATTAATTTTGGTTCGAGTATTGATTTATACTTTCAAAAGTTTGAATTCAATGCAGGTATCTATTATCTTCTGAGGTACTTAGGTAAACTTTGGTCTGGATATAATTTAATACACTATTTGGGACCACTATTAGGAGTTACTGCAGTATTATTAATACTTAAAAAGGCATACTCCATAAATGAAAATTCACTGCAGCAATTTTTAGACTTTGCTTTCTTTGGTTTCTGTTCGTATCTGCTATTAGCTACGACAGTTCATCCTTGGTATTTGATAATTCCAGTTATGCTCAGTGTTTTTGTTAGATTCCGATTTGCGGTTATTTGGTCTTTTTTGATCATGCTTTCGTACATTAATTATAGCTATGATTTCTATTTTGAAAATTTGTGGGTAGTAGGGTTGGAGTATGTGCTGGTATTTGGTATGATTGGTTTTGAACAGATATATTCGAGGTCTTCAGCCATACGAACCAAAAAATAGCAATACCTCGAAAGAAAAGAGTGTTTTGCCTTGTATCATTTCCTTTGTGTGAGTGGTGATCCCCCAGGATTAAAGTCACAATACAAAAAAGGCCTGTTGCAGTCTGCAACAAGCCTCTTAAAATACGCTCTTTAGAGTTTTGTTATTTAGCTACTAAGCTTACTTTCAATGTAATATCATCATTGATTGCCTTCTCTTTCAATCCTTCGAAGAATGAAGGTGAACCATACTGGATTCCCCAATCCGTTCTATTGATTTTGAATTCCGGAGTACTTACTCTTACCATACCATCTTTAATATCAGTCATCGCAGTAAAAGCAACTTGCTTTGTTTGCCCTTTCATAGTAAGATTACCATATACTAGTGCATTTCCAGTTGGGTCACCTTCTTTCTTAGTCACCTTCGTGATTTCAAATTTTGCTGTAGGAAAGTCAGATACGTTGAAGAAGTCATTTTTATTTTTGTCACTAGACCCTTTTAAGTGACCCTCCAAACCTGCTTTTTTGTCTCCTTCTAGATCAGTTACATTGATAGAGGTCATGTCCAGTGTAAAACTTCCTCCAGTTACCATTCCGCCAGTAGCAGATATTTCGCCTGCCATTACATCAATAGTACCAGAATGAGAACCCGTTGGCTTCGCTCCAGTCCACATTACTTTACTTACAGCAGCGTTTACTGCATATTTTGTCCCTTCAGTTTTAGCTACTGTCCCGGCAGTATCACTTACTTTAGCATCTTTACTTTTTGATCCACAAGCTACAAACATGCTCAAAGTGAACATCAAAAAAGTAAATTTTAAAAGATTTTTCATTTCGTATAAATTATTTATTATTAAAAAAATTGATTGAATTATGTAATGGGCTATCTGTATTTTGTCATCTTCATCGGGATAATAGGTGTTAACGACGAATAGTAGTAGATTTATTTTGCGAAAACGTTATTTCTTGCATTTTGAGCAAAAGTTTTAACATCTGAGATACTTCTTAATAAGCTTACATTCTCTGGCAGTTCCAAATTCTGTATCGCAGTCTGGTAACCCGAGATAAGTATTTTACTATCTGGTAAATGTTTACTTAGTTCATTGAGATATGGTTGTAAGGGACTCTGAGAAAAACTATCATTGAATAAAGTAAAAACATAGTTTGCCTTAAATATTTTCTGCCCTTCTAATACATCAATTAATGGAATCTCTGAGCCAAGGTTGATAACATTCAAACCTAAATCTTTCAATAGAAAGTGCAGAAATAGAAGACTCAATTCGTGTGATTCTCCTTCTGGCAGATAAATTAAAAATCGCTTTGCTTCAGGATGACTCTCTTTTGATTTGCTGTCTATTGCCACTATCGTTTTTCTCCGAATCACATTAGCTACAAAATTTTCATGCACGCTTTTGATAGATCCAGCTATCCACATCAAGCTCAGTTTTTCCATCAAAGGATACACAACATCATTCATCGTTGCTTCAAACCCCATAGAACTTATATTATGCTCAAGGATTTTATTGAACTTATATTCGTCCAATTCTAACATAGCAAACATCAAGGAATCTAATTTATCCTCTGTTTTTATAGTGACCTCTGACAATTCAGAAACCAATTGTTTCATCTCACCATCACTCATCTTAGCAATCTTCGAAATTTTATAACTATTTCTGTTTAAAAGACTGATGTTGAGTATTTTCTGCAAATCCTCATCAAGATAATACCGGATGTTAGTTTCTGTCCTACGGGGGGTTATTATATTATACCTCTTCTCCCAAATACGAATAGTATGGGCCTTGATGCCACATAGCTGCTCGATATCATTGATGGAATATACCGCCATTTACGAAATACAATAGGTTAAACAAAACATAGGAAGGTTAAACAAACTATGATTACAAAGGTTCATAAATGCTTTCTACATTGCTTATACAAATATTCCTTCACTCTTTTATTACTCATAAAAAACGATTTGTTTCTATAATTAGGATGAATATATACCCCTTCTGATAAAAGTTTTAATCTCTTCTCTCTTCACTTCAAATGCCTCTTTTTCTAGTTTCTTAGCAAAAAAATGCAGCCATTTCACACTATTGATTATTATATTAAATGTAGTAGTTAGAGACATATGTTCGAAATCACCAGCCTCCATTCCCGACTTTAATATCTTTTTGAAATTATCCTCATATGCTTTCCGTTTTACAAGAAACTGAAATAATTCTTTTTCTGGCAAGTGTCTCCATTCGTCGTTGAATACGGTCACGGAGCTAGGGTTATTATACGCAATATCTATATGAAGGTCAATTAAACTGTCAAGCTTTTCAGTAATCTTTTTTTCTGATGCTTGAATCAAGGCCATTCCATCGGCAAACAATTCTGCGCAATCCTGACATATATTTATGAGGATTTCCTCCTTCGATTTTATATGGCTGTACAGACTACTTGGTTCTAACCCCACTAACTCTGCAATATCTCTAACAGATGCTGCTGCATATCCTTTTTTGCGGAATAATCTAGCCGATGCTGCGTATATTTCTTGCTTCCTTTTACTACCCTTCATCGTAACTGACTGTAATTTCTGCAGTTCTTGGATGGGCTTGGCAGGTTAGGATAAATCCATTTTCCACTTCGTCAGGCTCCAAGGCATAGTTGATATCCATTGTAGCTTCTCCTTTGGTTACTTGTGCTTTGCAAGTAGAACAGACACCACCTTTGCAAGCATATGGTAAATCTGCGCCAGCTGCCAGCGCTGCATCGAGTATACTGGCACCACCATAATCTAGAGGCATATCGAAGCTCTCACCATCTAAGATAATAGTGACCTTACTCTCCGCTTCTGAATCATAAGACTCTACTTTTTTCTTAGTTTCTACAGGAATGTCACTTGTGTTAAACAGTTCGAAATGGATCTTACCAGCATCTGCACCTTGAGCAATCAATTGATCTTTCACACTGAATATCATCTGTGCAGGACCACAAAGATAATAACCGGCTACTTCACTAGGATTATAAAATACTTTTCCGAATTTCTCACATTTCTGAGCATCGATCCTTCCAAAAAACAATGGACTTCCTAGTTTCTCTTTACTTAATATATGATTCACCGATAACCGATTGAGATAAACGTTTTTAAGGGCTTCGATCTCTTCTCGAAAGATTATAGTGTCAAAATTTCTGTTGCCATAAAACAATGTGAATCTGCTCTTAGGCTCGTCGTGCATCACTGTCTTTATCATAGATAGTATAGGTGTGATACCACTTCCAGCACCAAACGCTACATAATGATTCTCAGCATTGCTATCAGGTGCTAACACAAAACCTCCTGCTGGTGCCATAATAGACATCTCCTCATTGTCAGTCAATGTCTCATTTGCATAAGTAGAAAATTTTCCTCCTTCCACTTTCTTGATCGCCACTTTCCAATCGTTTTCATATGGTGCACTACATAGACTATATGATCGCCTTACTTTCTCACCATTAATTTCTGTCTCTAGCGCAAGGTATTGTCCCGATTTGTACTGAAACTCAGATTGTAAGTTCTGAGGAATATCAAAACTAACAGATACGCAATCCGCTGTTTCTTTAATTACCTTCTTTACTTTGATCTTGTGTAATGCGCTCATTTGATATTTTTACGAATGGTTGTTCGCAAAGGTAATTGTTTTTTTATGTGATAATAGAACGTACATTGTGTTTACTTTAAGATACTATCTCCAATATGCCACATGAAGTCAATTACAAAATATATTATTCCAATATTTTTTTTCATTTGTATCGCATCGCATATGGGTATTGCTCAATATCGAGCAATAGACCTTAGTACTAATGTCTCTTCTTTTATTGATGACAATATGGATGCGAAATTCGAATTTAGACTTGGTGAGCCAGCTCAGCTAAGACAGTTTCATTTAGGTTTTTCATTTCCATTAACCTCTCATATACTAATTACTCCAAAAGTTGGCGTGAGTAAAACTAGAGAGCAGTATTTTAATGAAAATGAATTCATTAATTTTTCATCCGATTATTCGATTAACACTGACAAAAAAATAATCTATGGTAATGTGAGTTTAGAATCAACTTATTGGTTTCAACAAGATTATAAAGGTCCCTTCTTTAGTGGCGAATTAAGTACTGCTTTCATCTTATCAGCCGTTTCTGTCTCTAGAGAAGTAACAGCATATAGTGAACCCTATTTTGGAAATATTACCCAGAATGTCACAGCTGACTTCAGTGAAGAAGTCCAAAAAATCATGCCCACTATAAAGATTGGAATTGGATACAACCTGGATCTTTTGACTCGATTAAATTTCTTTGCTAAATTCAATATTGAATATAGGCCAACTGGGTACTACAAAAACACTAAGAATATATCTCACCTAAGTAGGCATATTGCTTTTGGTTTGAAGTATGTTTTTGGAGGGAAAACCTCAGTAGTTAAACGCTTTATAAATGACTATGATGAAAACAATAATCAATAAAACTTTATTCATTTTTGTGATTGGACTGTTTCTCTGTGAAGATTCTATCGCCCAATACAGTGCCGTAGAATTAAATGCTGGAGCCTCAAGATATCTAGATGACAACTTCGACCAAGAATTCGACTACACGTATTCAAATATAAGTGGTCTAAGTCAATTCAATCTCGGCTACTCTTTTCCTGTTTCTAAAAAAATCCTTCTAACCCCTAAGGTAGGGATAGCTTTCGCAACTGAAAAGTACTCCATCGTTTTAGACTTTTTGAGCAGCATAATCAATGATGGAGATATTGGGGTGAATAAAACAAAGACTCTACAATTTGGAAAAGTAGGATTAGAAACAGCATATTGGCTCAAACCCAATTTTGCAGGTCTTTTCTTTACCGGTGAAATAAATGCTTATTTTAATACCAAAGCAAATTCTGAAACATTAATTCAGACTTACAATGCTACTACGTTAAAATTTAGTGATAGTTTTCAAACTGAATCAATAAGAAATCAAGTTCAACCGATGGTGCCAACATTTAGGCTAGGAATTGGATTCAATGTTAACTTTTTTAAGCGACTCAACTTCTTTGCTGTAACTCATTTGGAATATCGACCTACCGGATATTATAAAAACACTAAAAACATAAGTCATTTAGGTAGAACATTAAATTTAGGAGTGAAATATGTGATCGAAGGAGGTACTACGTTTCTTAAACAAAAGGAGAAAAAAAATGAAGATAGTGGAAAAGGAGTTTAGTCAAAAGTTAGATGTTTTTGAAACCTATTTCATCTTTGGCAATAAAAATAAAACAGGCAGCACACCTTAAGCATACTACCTGTTTGATAACTAACGTCTACATTCAAATTTCAATGCATCTAGCCGATTATTGAAGCTCTTTGGTAGACTTTTCTAACTTAAACCATTTTGAAAATATTTCAAATAAATACTATTTGAGTTTTTCAAATATATACCATTTGAAAATGAAACAATGGTGGCCTTCACTAAAAATTTTCAAACCTAAACCGTTTGAGTTTTTCAAACCTAAACCGTTTGAGTTTTTCAA